>NZ_JADCKK010000088.1:0-8125 GCF_014982935.1 Anaerotignum lactatifermentans
GAGTGACTAGAACTTTTGCCTGATTGACACTGGGACAATTATATCATGGGTTTAATGAAGCCTATTGAACAAAGTAACTATTAAATTTTATATAAGAATAATGGTATCTAAAGATACTATACGAGGAAGTGATAACTATGTGCAAAACCATTGATTTACATACCCATTCTTACTGCTCCGACGGCACATTTTCCCCGGAAGGTCTAGTAATTCTTGCCAAGAAACAAGGTCTTTCCGCCATTGCCCTCACGGACCACGACACCATAGACGGACTGGAACTGTTTCTGGAAGCAGGGGAAAAACACGGCATAGAAACCATCTGCGGCATTGAGTTTGCTGCACTCTATGAAGGTTTCCACCGCCCGGAAATCCACATTGTTGGTCTTGGCTTTGACCGCCATGACCCTATGCTGCTGGAAAAACTGGAGGAAATCCGCCAGAGCCGTGACGACCGAAACGAACGCATGGCAAAACAGCTCACTGCCATCGGTCTGCCGGTTTCTCTGGAAGAAGTTGCTCACAACGCCGGCGGTGAAATCATCACCCGTGCCCATTTTGCCAATGTGCTGCTGGAAAAGAAACTCATCAAAGACCGGAAAGAAGCCTTTTCCAAATATCTTTCTCCCGGCTGCCCTGGCTATGTGGAACGGCAATTCCTCACACCAAAAGGCTGTATCGAAGCCATCAAAAACGCTGGCGGTGCCGCTGTTCTGGCACATCCCACTCTTTACGATTTGGACATGACCCAAGTGGAAACCCTCTGCAAAGAATTGATTTCCTTTGGTCTGGACGGCATCGAATGCCGCTACTCCACCTATACACCAGCCCAGACAAAAGCCGTGGAAAAAATTGCCCGCACTTTGGGGCTTCTCCCTTCCGGCGGCAGTGATTTCCATGGCGAAAACAAGCCGGACATCCGACTGGGCAAAGGCATGGGCAATTTGCAGATTCCTTACACTTACTGGGAAGACCTGCGCACCCGCTGCCGCTGATTTTATCTGACAAAAAAAACAGCGCATCTTCATAATAAAACAAAGAAAGCCAAAATCCTTATCATGACAAAGGATTTTGGCTTTCTTATTTTTTCTGTTCTGTTTTCTTCTGAAAACAGCCATCGCAATTCCCCTTAAGATTCTTAAGGAGAAGTTGCTTTAGAGGACACTCTGTTTTTTATTTTGCTTTTCTGTTTCTTTTTCTCAAACTTTTATCTCAAAATTGCGGATTGCTTATTTTACGATGGTTGCTACATGCTGTCCATCTGTATTGGTGTAAGTTACCTGATAGCCCAGTGCTTCAAAGCCGCGTACGCCAATGTAGGATGTGCTGTCAACCAGAATGCTGTCCATAGGGATCACAGTTTCGCCCTGTACAACAGATGCTGTCTTGGTTGCCTGATCCCATGTTACAGTTTCACCCAGCATATCGCAGATGCTGCGCAGAGGCAGGTAGATTCTGCCGTCCTGTACCACATATTCTACGATAGGAGAAGCGCTGCTGCCCCAGTAAACGGGTTCTGCACGTTCTTCTGTCAGGAATGCAGTAGGTTCGTCATAGTACCATGTTGCACTGACACCTGTTACAGGATTGTATTTGTCTGTCAGTGTTTCCAGTTCTGTTGTGATAGCGTCAGGTCTTACACTGATGGAAGGGAATACCACGGAGCCTCTTGCTTCCTGTGTGCGTGTGGAAGAAGTTACTGCGCACATGGTGCCGCCTTTGTATGCCATCTGGTAGTTTTCGCTGCCATAGTATCTGTCATTTACTTTTGTCACTTCACCTGTGTAATGGAAACCAGCCAGCAGTGCTGCAACGGTTTCATTCTGCATGCCTGTTTCCACTGCGTCTTTCACATCAGCCAGTACGGTGCGGAATGCTTCCACATCGTCTCTTGCTGCCTGCATGGAGCTTGTCAGGTCTGCGATTTCCGCTTCTGTAGCGCCGCTTGCCTGCATAGTTACTTTCAGGTATTCTTCCAGTGCGTTGATGACAGGTTCAGGATTCTGTGCCATATAATCCAGCAGAGAAACCAACATCTGACCTACTTCTGTGCCTGTCGCCTCGATCTGATAACCGTTCTGGATTCTGGTTACCATACCTGTGGTAAAGCCGCTGAAACCATCTTTGTACATGTTGACGGCTGCATCATAGAGGCTGTCATAGCCGCTGGGAATCAGGGCATCCAGTTCTTCCTGGGTCAGACCCAAATCTTCTTTCATGTCCAGAACGCAGATATACTGGTCGCGATCCAGCATCGCTTTCCATTCCTGCGCAAATGCATCGCTGAAGAAATAGCTGTCTGTATCTACATCTGTCATATCCCGCATCAGACGGTATGCACTCCATACAGTTTCTGTGGAGATATATACGCCGTCTTTGTTGCCGTAATACCATCTGCCGAAAGAATATTCCTGATTTTTATATGTTGCATCTACGTCAAACATAAAGGACATATCATCCATATTCATCAGCATGGTATATTCCAGTTTTACATTCTTTTTGCCATCAAAATCAGTCATACCAGCCATAGCAGTGTCCACATCTTCCTGTGTCATGCCGCTTGCCAGCATCGCGTCTGCCGCAAATGTTTTCATAGCGTCAAAGTCCAGTGTGATTTCAGCTTCCCCTGTTGTTTCACTGACTTCCATGCCTTTCAACATGTCTACGCTCATCTGCAGGTAGCCCACTTCATCAGCGGAACACCCTGTAAAAGCAGTCAGACACAGCAGAGTACACAATACTGCCGCTAACTTTCTTCTCATACATACTCCTCCTTCGTTTTTCCGCAAAACTGTCGAAACAGAAAAAGTCCACACCAAAAAGACATCTTTTCTTGTGTCAACTTACTTCTCATTATACCATCGGAAAGCCATCCTATCTACAAAAAAAGGCAAATCAAATATTAAGATTTTGTTTATTTTTTCTCAAAGGAAAAAATGCCCCAAAGCAACTTTCTCTTAAGAAAACATATCCGATAAAATCTCAGTAGAAAGAAGAAAGCTGAAATCCTCCATATGACAGGGATTTCAGCTTTCTTATGAAGATGCCCACAAAACAGGCATCTTCTTTTCCTTTATTTTGCCGCATCTTCCAGACAGGCGCTCACCGCATCCAGCACCGCCTGTGCAGAATATGTATGGGTATCTGCAACGGTGATGTTTTCCACAGACTGGTTCTGTACCACCTGTTGTGCCACCTCTTCCGCCGCATCTTCCACCATGGGATACATGACAGATACCGTTTCCGCATCGTCAGTCACGGTCACATCGGCAATGCGTCCATCTTTGATTTCCACGGAAACGGAAGCGGTGCCCTGTCCCAGGGGCAGTTCTGCCTCATAAGTGCCGTCCCGGTAAAGCCCTGCGGATTCTCCATCCCCCATACGCAGGAAAAAGGTAATGAGCCCTACCACAATGATAACACCCAGCACCGCAAACAGGGCTGTTTTCAAAAGCTCGCGCATTTTTACCACTACAAATCTTGTATGCCGCACCCTCTTTTCTCCCTCCAAAACATATCGTTATCTTACCTTATGAGAAAACCTCTGCCGATATGCCTGCCGGGAACTTGTCCTTGCAAAAAATACTGCCCTTTTGTATCATGTAACTAATGAAGGAGGGACAGACATGGCATTACGTTTTCTCATTGGTGCCGCAGGCACTGGAAAAACCGAATACTGTATGAAGGAGATTATCACTGCCCAATCCGCTCACAAAGGACGGCAGATTTTTCTGGTGCCGGAGCAGTACACCTCTCAGGCGGAACGTGACCTGACAGCACGGACAGAACGCAAAGGCATCCTAACGGCGGAAGTCCTCAGCTTCGGCAGACTGGCACACCAGTTTTTTGCCAAAAACGGTCTGAACAGAGCCGTCATTCTGGGGGATGTAGGCAAACAGATGGCATTGCAGAAAATACTGCTGGAACAGCGGGATGACCTGCCCTATTTCTGTCATATGATGGACAAAAACGGCTTCGTAAGCCGTCTGGGAAAAACCATCACAGAATTTTTCCGCTACCGTGTCACACCGGAACAGCTGGAAACCATGTCCAATCAGGAAGGACTTTCCCACAGCATACAGGACAAATGCCGGGATATGGCAAGCATCTACCGCCGCTATGAGGAATTCCTCTCCGAAACTTATCTGACTGGGGACACCACCCTTTCCCTGCTGGAAGAAAAACTGGCTTCCTCCGCCGCTTTTGGGGATACAGAAATCTGGCTGGACGGCTTTTATGGCTTTACGCCACAGGAATACGGCATCATTGCCCAGCTGCTTCGTCTGTGCAAACGGGTCAGCATCACCCTGCCCATGGATGAACACAGCTATTTCGCTTCTTCCCTGCCTCCTGCCGCACCTTTTTTTGAGCCACATCTAACCAAACAAAAACTGGTTTCTCTGGCAGAAGAAATGGGCATTGCCATGGAATCCCCTGTCTTTTTCAAAGAAAACCATCGGGCAAAAACACCTGCCCTTGCCTTTTTGGAGAAAAACTATTTTTACGGGTATTATAAAAAATCTCCCGACCATGAGGGCATCCATATCTGTTCCTGCGCCACAAGGGAATCGGAAATGGCTTACGCCGCAGGACAGATTCTCTCTCTGGTACGGGAGCAGGGCTTGCGTTATCGGGATATTGCCATCGTGACCAATGCCATGTCCGCCTATGAAAAAGGGCTGAAAGGTATTCTGTCAGAAGCAGGCATCCCCTGTTTCGTGGACAGCCGCCGTGACATTGCCTCCCACCCTCTCATTGGACTGGTGAACAGCCTGCTGGAATGTGTGGTCTATGACTTCCGCTATGAATCTGTTTTCTCTTATCTGAAAACAGGTCTGACCCCCATGGCGCAGGAGGACATGGACATTCTGGAAAACTATGTGCTGGCATACGGCATCAAAGGCTATAAATGGAAAAAAGACGTCTGGGCATACGGTTTTCAGCCGGGACAGGAAGCGGAACAGGCATACCTTAACGACCTCCGTGCACAGGTCATGACGCCTTTTGCATCCCTTCTTGCTCTGAAACGGAAGAAAAACCTGCCTTTGCGGGATTGGGTAACGGCTCTCGTTGTCCAGCTGGACACCTTAGGCATTGCGGAAAAACTCACGGCTCTTTCCGAAGCAGCCGCAGCCAAAGGCAATGCCGCCAAAGCCGAGGAACATCGGCAAATCTGGCAAATCCTCATGGATGTGCTGCAAAAAGCTGTAGAAATCCTTGGGGATGCGCCTATGTCCCTGGACACCTTTGCCCGTATTTTGTCTGCCGGGCTGGAAGAAAGCTCTATGGGACTCATTCCTCCCACGGCTGACAGCCTGCTGGTAGGGGATATTGAGCGAAGCCGTCTGCCGGACATCAAAGCCTTGCTGGTGCTGGGCGTCAACGACGGCATTTTGCCTGCCCCTGCCGAAAACACAGGCATTTTCACGGAAACAGAACGGGAAGCTCTGACAGCGGCAGGCATGGAACTTGCCCCTGACGGCAAACGGAAGTTATTTGAAGAACAGTTCCTCATTTACCGCGGATTGACAAAGCCTTCCCACGCCCTGTATCTCACTTATGCCAACGGGGATACGGAAGGGAAAGCATTGTTCCCATCTTCTCTCATTGCGCGTATTGCAAAGATGTATCCCACATTGACAGAAGAACGGGACGACGCCCTGCCTCTTTCTAGCCTAACCCCCGGCGGATGTTTCCACCAGTTAGGGACACAAATGCGGAAACATGTGGAAGAATCCCCCATGGAACCCATGTGGCAGGATATTTACAGTTATTTTGCCACCACACCCCAATGGCAGCAGCGGCTTTCTCTCCTGCGGCAAGGATTTTCCGTTCATGATCGCCGGCAGAAGCTGTCACCCAAAACAGCTAAGAGCCTTTACGGCAAAAATATCCTCTCCAGCGTATCCCGTCTGGAACGGTTTGCCGCCTGCCCCTTTGCTTATTTTGCGGAATATGGGCTGAAAGCAAGACCCCGACAGTTATACCAGCTTCGCACACCAGACTTAGGGAATTTGTTCCATCAGGTTTTAGAACAATTCGCCGCCACACTGAAAAAAGACGGCATTTCTTGGCAAACCTTGACACAAGAAGAAACAGAACGCCGTATGGATGCTGCTGTGGACGAAGCAGCGCCCCATCTGGGAAATGAAATCCTGATGGACTCTGCCGCCAATCGTTACCTCATCAAGCGATTGAAGCGAATTTCCAGACGTGCCGGCTGGACACTGGTGCGCCATATCCAGAGTGGTATGTTTGAGCCTGCTGGCTATGAAGTGGGCTTTGGTCCCCATGAAGCACTGCCGCCTATCGTCATTGGTATGTCCGACGGCAGCAAATTGATTTTGCGAGGGAAAATCGACCGTGTAGACCTGCTGGATGCGGAAGGCAATAAATTTGTGAAAATCATCGACTATAAATCCGGCACAAAAGCCTTTGATTTCCAAGATATTTATTATGGCTTGCAGTTGCAGCTGTTATTATACTTGGACGCTTATCTGAAAAACCACGGAACGGAATCCTACCGTCCCGGTGGTGTATTCTATTTCCGCATCACAGACCCCACCCAAACAGTAACGGAAGAAATGTCTGCCGAAGAAATCGAACATCTTCTTTACAGCAAAATGCAGATGTCCGGTCTGGTGCTGGAAAACGAAACGGTCATCAAAGCCATGGATGAAGTCTTTGTAGACCCTGTCAGCGGCGGTATGCGGCTGGGTGCTTCGGACATCATCCCACTGAAATATACCAAAAAAGGAACCCCCACAGCATCTTCCCTGCTGGCGACGGAAGAAGAATACAACGCCCTTATGGCATTTACGGCAAAACGTGCTACTGCCATCGGCGAAAGCATGAAAGCGGGCGTCATCACCCCTGCCCCTTACCGGAAACAGAACAGCACTCCTTGTGACTACTGTGTATTTTCTTCCATCTGCCGTTATGAATACAAAGACCGTCCTTATTACCGGAATCTGAAAAAAATCGGCAAAGAGGACTTCTGGGAAAATCTCAATGAAACAGACGAAAGGAAATAACAATGATCATCAGACAGGAAACAACCTCTGACGCTTCTGCCGTATATGAGCTGGTGAAAACCGCCTTTTCCTCCGCGGAACACAGCGACGGCAGCGAGCAGGATTTGGTGGTACTGCTTCACAAAAGCCCAGCCTTCCAGCCGGCTCTTTCTCTGGTGGCAGAGGAAAATGGAAAAATCATCGGCTATATTCTCTTCTCTGAAATCAAAATCGGAGAAAAAACAGCCATTGCTCCTGCGCCGCTGGCAGTACTGCCAGAACAGCAAAGAAAAGGTGTTGGGCTTGCATTGCTGGCAGAAGGTCACAGCATTGCCAAAAATCTTGGCTACAGCATCAGTGTCGTATTAGGCAGTGAAACGTACTACCCCAAAGCCGGCTATGTGCCTGCCTCTCGGTTCGGCATTGTCTGCCCCTTTGAGGGTGTGCCCGACGAAAACTACATGGCACTGCCTTTGCAGGAACCTGCTGGTGACTGGAATGGCACCGTTACTTATGACAAGGCATTTTTTGAAGTATAAAGGAGAACATCATGGATACAAAAACATTTACTTCATTTTTGCACAGCAATATTCCACTGACAGAATTTATGGACATTCAGGCGGAAACATACACACCGGAAAAAGTGGTGCTTTCCGTACCTTTTGCCCAGAATAAAAACGACAAAAACACGGGCTTTGCCGGCAGCATCAGCGCATTGATGACGGTCTGCGGCTGGTCTGTCATGTATGCCAATTTCCACGAACTTCTGCCAAAGGGCAATATTGTTGCACAGAAAACCCAGCTGCGGTACATTGCCCCCATCACCAGCGATTTTCGAGCAGAATGCATCTGCAATGATCCGGAAAGCAAACAGGCTTTGCTGGATTCTTTTGCAGAAAGAGGAAAAGGCAAACTGATACTCAACATCCAATGTTTCTGCGGGGATTTGCTGGCGGCGGAAATGGAAGCAACCTACTACATCACAAAATAAATCATAACCACGCCTAAAAGACGTGGTTTGCACTAGCCCTATAAGGGCTTATTAAGAGCCAGCGCCTAAATGACGCTGGCTTTCACTTCGTTCAAGCCTTGGTGGTATGATTATCTGCTACCCT
>NZ_JADCKK010000089.1:0-8077 GCF_014982935.1 Anaerotignum lactatifermentans
ACATGTCCGGAAACTGCATTATAATACAGACAAAGGCAGAACCTCAAAAAAATAGGCTCTGCCCAAAGTAACTAATGACATATCTTATATCAGTTTATTCACTTTACACAAAACTTGAAACGGTCTCAAATCTAATATAAAGGCAGTAAAAAGAAGGCAGTGAATTTTTATCACCGCCTTCTTTATCCTGATTGATATACTTCATCATAAACAGAGTGGAGATTCTTTTTTAATCCACATGTCCATTTCCCTAAAACTCCGGCTCCATAGAAGATTTCAATTCTTCTCCCATTTCAAATTTATTTGCGAGGTAATCACTGAGCCATGTACCGCCAAACTGCTGATGGGTATTGATTCGCCAAATCGCCAGTTTACCCATATTTAGTTTGACACCCTCCATATCAAAAAACAGATTGGTCAGTCCTTCATTTTCAAAAGCATATACATTTTTGAACGTATCACCATCCAACAGGATGCCAGACTCTGTCAATAACTCATTGACACCATCTTCCCATTCCTGCAGTTCTCCGCCGCACCCTTGAAAAACAATGCCTTCCTTTTCCTGCATCTGTTTCAATTCTTCTACTGTGATTTTTTCAATCATACTTTTTTCACACTCCTTTACAATCTGCCAAACCCATAAAAATGCTTCACCCAATAGGGATTCCCCAAGTTTGCATAGCCGATGGGATCGCCGCAATGCAGCATTTGATTGTCCCCAACATAGTAGAGTAGGAAAGCACCGCCTTTCCTTATTTCTAAGGTAGGTTTGTGCAGTCCTCTCCCCGAACCGTGCTTGCATTTCTCAATGCACACGGCTCTCCATCTTTGCTCCACTACAGGTTATTTCTTTTCACCATGATGTATAGCCATGTGACACTTGTGGCATACCACGATTGTTTTTCGCCTTTTGGCTATCATTATCTTTTCCCATTCTGATTTCCCTTTAAGGGTTTTAACCTTATTTACGTGATGGATTTCGTATCTGTCACTTTCCGTACATCCACATACTTCACATAGCTTCGCCTTTAATCGGCTTTCTAATGTTGTTACATCATGGGAATAATTTTTAGCTGTTTGCGGAATAATATCAGTAAACTTCTTTCCTTTGCAGTCAGCATAATTAGCAAAATACATTTTCTTTATTCCTGTTTTGGTTTCATAAGGAATAGCCCATTTGCCTGTACCATCTTTGTACATAGCTATGATTTTAGAAACTTTGGAACGGTGCTTTCCTGCAAGTGTTTTCAAACAGCTATATTCCATAAGATAATTAAAATAGATTAGCTTGTTAAAATTGCTTGCCAATCCATAAAAGTTACAGATACCTCTTAATTCTGCATTATAGATAGTCACTATTTCCAAATCTGTCCTGTTAAGCAGTTGTGGTCGGTGTATAGGTTCTAATCTTCCATTGTCTGACCTCTGCTTTACAATTCCATTTAAAAATAGAAATTTCTCTATCTTGTCTTTGAATGGAATATTCAATTCCACCTTGTTATTCATAGAACGGGTTTTAAATTTTCCTTTTGGTTTAATCTGCTGGTCACGTCGTACCCTGACAGTATATCCGAGAAAACGAGCAGGAGTATTACTATGTGTAATCAGAGTTTTTTCTTGACTAAGTTCCATTTTTAATGTGGTACTTATAAATTCTGTAAGTTCTTGCTTAATCTTCTCACAATCCTGTCGATTGACATTCACAGCTATTAGGAAATCATCAGCATAACGCACATATTTTATTTTCTTGTCGTCACATTGTTTCGCTGGTAGTTTAAGCATTTGAGCTGTTGCAGATTTATATTCTTCAATCAGCTTTTCTCTTTCTATACCATTGCTATTTTTAATTTTGTTGTGTAATCTTTTGCGTAGTCCTACCAGTTTTGTATATTCTGGTGTATAATGTGCCTTTATTGCCAAATCTAACTCTTTCTTTATCTTCATTACGTGACGGTCTAATTCGTTAAGGTAGATATTCGCAAGAATAGGCGAAATGATACCACCTTGGGGGCAACCGCTATAAGTTTCGTGGTATTTCCAATCTTCCATATAACCTGCCTTTAAGAATAAACGAATGAGTTTCAGGAAACGTGCATCTTTAATTTTCTGATTGATAATTTCCACTAGTATTGCATGATTGATGTTATCAAAACATCCTTTTATATCGCCCTCTATAAACCAACGTGCTCCTGTAAATTCTTTTTTTATTTGAGCAAGAGCAGTATGACAACTTCTTTTTGGTCGGAAACCGTGAGAGTAGTCTGAAAAAATAGGCTCATAGATTGCTTCTAATATCATGCGTATTGCTTCCTGTATCAGCTTATCAGTAAAAATAGGCAGTCCTAATGGACGCATTTTGCCATTTGATTTTTTGATGTATGTACGTCGTACTGGTTTTGGCTGATACATTTCATTTTTTAAGGCTTCAATGATATTTTCAATATATATTTCACTAAAACCGTCCGCTGTATCGTCTGTTACACCCTTTGTTCCTGCTCCTTTGTTGGAGTAGAGGTGTTGATATGCAACATAGTATATATCTGGACGGAGTAAATACCGATAGAGCCTTGTAAATACTTCATCATGGTTCTTTTTTGAATTTTCCTGTAATTTGGTTAAAATCTCCATTGTTGGTTTCATTTGAGGTGTTCCTCCCTAATCAATTTCTAATTTTAATTCGCTAAGACTGCTTTCCTTCGCCATGTGAACGGTTTTCCCGTATCCGATTTTACGGCTTTCCCTGTCTTTTCAGGGTTCTCAGACTACTATGAAAGCTCCGTTACCTTGCCAGATTTTCAGCGTCATCTCACTTAGCATAGCCTTGTGATTTATCACTACAAGAGCATTACGCATAGCCATTGTTGGCATTCTGGTTTAGGTAATCTCCAGTTGACGAAAGTAGTAGGCTAGTGTGAATTGTCGGATATGCTTTCGTTCCGTTACTACTGGTTCTCCAGCGTACCGTATGAGTTCATTGATAACCCACTGAAAGGAATTTATTTTCAGCGTTACTCATACCACAGGTTTCAGACAAGTTTCCTGTGTCCACATATAACAGAGGTTTGGAACTCACATTCAACAAATATAGTTTTATCCTCATATTCACTTAACCTTGCAGTTCAGTCGTGTTCTATTGTCTTTGAACAACTTTCTGCTTTCCTGCCGTGCTATTTTCCCGTACAGCTTTCGCCTTTCGGTTAGGCAGGTGGTTTCCCGTGTTATCTTACGGGGTAGTGCCTTTTTTTCTGTCCCCCTTTCTTTAATCTACTTCTAACTTTCGCCCCTCTGGACGCACGATTCCAATATGAGTTACAGGGTTGCTGCTCTGATATGTTCCTGTAAAAAACACCAAATCCCCCGGCTTGACCTCGTCTTTTGACACCGGTGTACACTGGTTATAAATCTGCTGTGCTGTTGTTCTGGGCAGGTTATGGACTCCAGAATGGGTATATACCCAGCACACAAAGCCGGAACAATCAAAGCTGGTTTCCGGTGTGCTTCCGCCCCATTGGTAAGGAAAGCCGATATATTTTGTCGCTTCCTGCATGAGTTTTGCAAAAGTTTCATCATTGAAGGCTTCTCCAGGAATGCCTGTAATTTTGTCTGTCGCAGAGTATCCGTACTTGATAAAGAGATATAGATTTCGGATTTCCACCTTTTCTGTTTCCGTAAACGCATAGGAAAGGTAATCTTCCAGTTCCTCATAAATCTCGTCATCTTCTTTTTCACCCACAAAACAATCCGCAAAACCTTCATAGAATTCTTCATCAAAGTCTGTTGTATCCTTTGTAAAATAGAGGATATAAAAAAAAGACTTGACTTTGATATCGTCAAATCCATCTTCTTCCAATAATTCTATTGTCTGATCCAATTCCTCAAAGGCATCAATCATTTCTTCCATGGCTTTGGATAGTTCCGCATCAATATCCGTTGGAATAGGTCCTCCATCGAATACGATTCTTGCAACCTCCTGACTGAATCCTGCTTGTGTATTGAAGATAGAAACCATAACCAGCAGCGGTATCAGCATCACAATTACAATACCTGCCGCAATACTTGCCAGCAGTGTTCGCACTCGTTTGTCTTCTGCCAGCTCCAACGCTTTCTTCGTCATAACAGCAACTGCCATAGGACTTGCCATTTGCCTCACCTTCTTTTATTTCTTAAAACATAACATCCATTTCGTCTTCTGGATTCATTTCCATAAACTCATCCATTGTATAGGTTGCTCCCAGATAATTGATGCCGTCTTTCAACGGATAGTATGCATCATCTTCCAAGGGAAACGGTTTCTTTGAGAGAACAGTTCCCCAATGGTTTACAATAACAACCTTCTCCAGCGTAACTGGATCGCCACTAAAGCCCTCTGACTCTCTGACATCATAGCAGTATAAATCAAAAGGCACCGTATCTCGATCAATACGTGCATTGGTAAAAATAACCGGCTCCCCATCAATTTCCGCCAATTCAAAATCTTCATTCCTTGCATCTACCATCATGTTTATCTCTCCCTTCTCTGATTTTCATTTCAGATTATTTCGTTGTTTCTCTTATTTATCATTACTTACCTCCTGCACTACCGAACAAATCCTCTTTATACTGCGGTGCTTTTACTACCAGCTGGTACACTTCTGAGCCATGACGGAACACACAGACACCTCTTAAAGGACTGCTGATCAGGTCGAACAGACACTCATCCAGCCTGAGCATTTCCATATATTCCTTCTTGGAGATATTTCCTGGGTTAAATAAAAACTGATGTGTTGGAATGGCAAACATGGGTTTTGTCATTTCTCTCACATCAGCTCTGTTGAAGTCTTCGATATTCTGGCTGGCAATGATGACGGCACTGCCTTTTTTACGCACACGCTTCATGGCGTTTCTGATGTATTCGATGGCAGTCATATTGGTTAAAAACAGGTACAGCTCATCAATAAATGCCGCCGTATTCCCTTTGGACAGCAGGGCATCAGACATAAAAGAAAGGACATTGAACAGCATAGCGTTTCGTATTGCCGTATCCGCGTCTGTAATGCCCTTTGTGCCAAAGCAGATAAATCGATTGCTTGTGATGTTGGTGTGTCCGTTGAAAAACTTGCTGTCAGCACCAATGCAGATGGATTTCAGTTTCAAACATAAATCCCTGACCGTTTCTCTGGTATAGATATTCCCCCTTCTTTCTTCGTATTGGTTCAGTTCCTGTTCTGCCAGATGATATAAATCTGACAGAACAGGGTAGTCTGTGTGTTTTAATCCTGAAAAGTCAGTATGATCTGTAATGCCTTTGCTTTCGTATAGTTTCTCCAGAAAGATTTCCAGAACATCGATTTCCGCACTGGTAAAGTCTTTATAGGCACGAAAAAAATCACGGAGGAATGAGATATGCCTTGGTAGCACCGATCCACTGTCTTCCTCCCAGCGTTTTGGTTCCAGCACATTGATGATGTACTCACCTTCCATCAAGTCGATATAACAGCCATCCATGTTGACTGCCAAATCTTTATATTCCAGCTCCGGATCAAGGCAGACGATATCCATGCCACTTTCTCTCATGTTGCAAAGGAGCAGTTTCATGAGATAGCTTTTGCCTTGTCCGCTATTGCCAAGTATCAAAACATTTGCATTGGTTTTATCGTCTGTCCTTCTTTGAAAGTCAATGAAAAGGTTGCTTCCATACTTATCATGCCCGATATAAAAGCCTTGCGGATCGGCTTTGCCAGAGTAGTTGAATGGATAGAGATTGGCAGCACTGGTTGCTGGTATCACTCTTTCGAACTGTTCATGAAAGGCATTGTTTCCGCATGGCTGTGTACTTTCAAAGCCTTCTTTCTGTCTTAGAAATAATTTATCTACAGATATCTTTGAGCGTGTCAGCTCTGCCTCCACCTCCGCCTGCATTTCCTTCAGCTTCTCCAGTGTGGGCGTTGATATTTCAATGAACACAGCACAATGCACCAATGGTTCTCTGTCCCTGTGCATCTGTGCGATCAGGTTCATAACATCGTTTAAGTTTGACTCTGCAATAATCTCCTTTTGGATGTTGCCCGAAGAACGGTTCATTCGGTTCCTGCTGGCTGCGCTGGAAATGATTTTTCTTTCCTCCGCCGGTGTGACGTGTCTGGTATAGACACGCAGTGTAACACCTGAACGGTCACCTAAATGCCTGAGTAGTGCTTGTTCTTCTGTATCTGTTGGGTATTCACGTACCACCCATGTGCTTCTGAAACTGCTGCCGCAGATATAGTAATCAGGGTAGAACTTCAGCACAGAAGGCGCACACATATCCAAAAACTCTTTGATCCTGACCTGCTCTTTTTCTTCTTCCGTTTTGGGAATATAGACTTTTGTTTTCTTTGTTCTGCTGATTTTCAACGATACGCATCCCCCTTTACAAATCTCTCGCCGTCATAGTCATCGAAATAAACTTGCGTGATGTTCTGGACGAAGTAAACGGCATACAGCCTTTTGATGTCCTCCTTACTTGCCTGGCGGTAGGAAAATCCTGCGTCCTTCAACAGCTTTGTCATTCTGCTGATACCGGTCTGTACCTCATTTGTTTCCGGATTATAGTTGCGAAAGCGGAGGATAAACAAAAATTCTCTTGCGGAAGCTGTCTGTATCTGCACCCTGTCCAGATGGATCAGGTCTTTTTCCAATATTTCTCGTACCTTGGGGCTTTCTTCTTCCTCCAGACGCTCTTTGTAAAACATTTTGTTCTGGTCGAAGTTTTCTCTGGAATTGATGCAGGAAAACTCAATGGAGTCCAGTCCTTTGATGACACTGGACATCGCTATGATTTTTGTTTTTACTGCTGTTTCTGATAGTACCGCAATATTATCCGGCTGTACCAGAAAGTAAACCAGATACTCATTGCCGTATGTTTCCACACCAAGTGCATCAATATTTCTGGCGCCTATTTCTTCTCTGGTAGATTTCTTCTTTCCAATTCTCATTTTTGTCATCGGCAAACCTCCAATAAAAAATCTGTTGTGTTGTCACAAAAAATCGAAAGGCAAAGCGGATATAGTCTGAGATATTCAGTTCGTTATCAATACGCAGTGTCAAAAAGGCGAACACGCCAATAAGAACACCAGGCACAATCCAGTCCAGAGTTGCCGCAAAGACAGCTGACAGGACTGCACCTATGATGATAATCAGCATATCTCGCAGTGTCCAAAGGAACATGGTGCTTTTACCTTTCAGGTTTTCTGGATAGATATACATTGCTTCTCACCTGCCTTCTATACCATCTCACAGCACTGCTCTGTTTCTCCAAACACCGCATCTTCTATATCCGCAATGGACAAATCTCTGCCTAAAACATCAATGCCGTTCTCATAAGCAGTTTTGATTTCCTCACGCATTCCTTCCGAAATGATGCTGCCGCAAACCAAAAGTTCATCACACCTGCAAAGAAGTGCTTTCCCCATTTCCTGTCCCAGACTGCGTTCTTCCGGGACTTCATCGTCTAAAAACTGTGTGAAAACACAATGTGGTGCGATGGCACAGTTGCCTTTCATTGCTTCTTCTCTGGCGTATTCGTTCGCCTTTGCTATGTTTTTTTCCGGTTCTCCTCTTAATGGAGAACAGATATATACCAGTTTCATTTCAAAAACCTCCCTTACATTCCCATGTTCATACCCATATCTGTGTCTTGATTTATGTCTTCTTTCTGCTGTTCTTCCAACAATTCTTCTGGTGTGAGCTTTCGGAAACTGTCCTCGCCGTATACCACACCAAGACCTCTGCCGTTATCCCAATCAGGAAATACCGTTCCCATATCATCCACGAACTTGACCGTTCCTCTTGTTCCATCAGGCACTGGATTATATGGATCATCCATGTGGATCAGCTGAATTCTTGTGCCTGGTGGGAACAGTTCTCTTGCTCTTTCCGCCATTCTTCTCCCTTTGTCTGCCCAATTCATGAAAATTCTTCCTTTCATCTAACAAAATCATAACCACGCCTAAAAGACGTGGTTTGCACTAGCCCTATAAGGGCTTATTAAGAGCCAGCGCCTAAATGACGCTGGCTTTCACTTCGTTCAAGCCTTGGTGGTATGATTATCTGCTACCCT
>NZ_JADCKK010000009.1:0-72287 GCF_014982935.1 Anaerotignum lactatifermentans
AGTTTTGGTTCAATTATTTTGATATGTGTGTATTTTCTTTTTGCCATAATAAAAGCCCCCTCATGTAGTTCTATTATCCTACATAAGGGGGCTTTTTGTCATTGTCCGTTTTTACTGGTTCAGTTCAGAAATTTTGTGCTTTTCTATTTTGTCAATCCAAAGGGATTTCCTTCATGCCTTCCGGTGTCCAGATTTTCGCATAGCGGAAACCAAGTTCCCGACAAGCCTGTGCCACCTCTCCAAAGGCAAAACCAATGGAATTACAGTCGTGGCTATCGCTGGAGAGAACAATCTCCCCGCCCCGTTTCTGCAATTCTTTCAGAAGTCCATAGGAGGGATATGGTTCTGTCCGAAGTCCTCGATACATGGCGCCTGTGTTGATTTCGAAAGGCACTCCTGTCCGCAGCAATTCCTCCATAGCTTCCAATGCCAGAAAACGGTAGGCCTTTTCGTCCATATCAAAATACTTGTTTCCTTCGTTGAACTTGGAAATCAAGTCGAAATGCCCGATAATGTCCGGTTTTGTTTTCGCTGCCACCTGGGCTTCCCCTTCAAAGTAAGCAGCGGCATATTTCAGAAAATCCCCACCGAAAAACTCCCGCACAATGGCGTTTGTTTTTTCTTCGGATTCGTCTACAGTGTGGTACAGCCCATCTTTGTACACATAGTGAGTGGAACCAATGACATAATCATAAATGTCTGTAGGTTCTGTGGAAAAACAATCCTGTTCTACACCGGCGTAAACTTCCATTTTTCCGGCATATTCCGCTTTCACAGCAGCCACATCCCGCAGATACTTCTGGATATTCTCTCTGGACATGCAGTAGCTTTCGTCAAAATCCGTATAACCATGACCGGAAAATCCCAGATGGGTAAATCCTTTGTCAAAAGCGGCTTTTGTCATTTCCGCCACCGTATTTTTGCCATCACAATATTTTGTATGGGTATGATAATTGGCTTTTGGTATCATTTTGTCATCTTCTCCTGTTTTACTTTATGGTCGATGATATGACGGGAGGCCAGTTCTTTCCGCACATCTTCCAGAGAAATTCCCGCTTCCACCATCAGTACAAGTACATGATACGCCAGATCCGCAATTTCGTAAATGGTTTCTTTTTTATCTTCTGCCTTTGCAGCAATGATGACTTCTGTGGATTCTTCCCCTACTTTTTTCAAAATCTTGTCCAGACCTTTTTCAAAAAGATATGTGGTGTAGGAACCTTCAGGTTTATCGGCTTTTCTGCCTTCCAGCAGTTCCATGAGCCCGTCAATGGAAAAACCATGGTTTTCTTCACTCTGGTACACTGTTTCATTGAAACAGGATTCTGTACCCAAATGACAGGCAGGACCATCCTTCAGCACTTCCACTGTCAGGGCATCTCTGTCACAGTCGGCGGTGATGCTGACAATATGCTGATAATTGCCGGAAGTTTCTCCTTTCCGCCACAATTCCTGACGGGAACGGGACCAGAAGCAGGTTTTGCCTTCTTTCATGCTGATTTCCAGACTTTCCCGATTCATATAAGCCACTGTCAGGACTTTTTTGCTGAGGGCATCCACCACAACAGCAGGAATCAGCCCTTTTTCGTCAAACTTCAATGTATTCAAATCAAACATACGTCCAATCTCCTTTTATAACCGCATGGGAATGTTTTCTTTCGCCAGACGTTCCTTCAATTCCTTGATATTCACTTCGCCAAAATGGAAAATAGATGCCGCCAGACCTGCATCCACTTTGGGCAGTTCTTTGAACAGTGTCACAAAATCCTCCATAGACCCTGCGCCGCCGGACGCGATGACAGGAACGGAAACGGCATCACATACTGCTTCCAGCATTTCCAAATCAAAGCCTTTTTTCACGCCATCGGTGTCAATACTGTTGACCACCACTTCCCCTGCACCCAATGCCACGCATTTTTTAATCCACTCGATGGCGTCCATACCGGTGTTTTCCCGTCCGCCTTTGGCAAAGACCGTAAATTTACCATCTACCCGTTTCACATCCACAGAAAGAACAACGCACTGGTCACCATATTTCTGTGCCGCTTGTGCGATGAGGTCAGGATTTTTGATGGCACCAGAATTGACGCTGACTTTATCGGCGCCGCATTTCAGTACACGGTCAAAATCCTCCAGCGTATTGATGCCGCCGCCAACAGTCAGGGGAATGAAAATGGTTTCTGCTACTTTTTTCAGAATATCTGTAAAAAGAGCACGTCCTTCCGCTGACGCTGTAATATCGTAAAACACCAGTTCATCGGCGCCGTTATCGCTGTAATATTTCCCCAGTTCAATGGGAGAAGAAACGTCATTCAGCCCTTGAAAATTGACGCCTTTTACCACCCGTCCGTCCTTTACATCCAGACAGGGAATGATGCGTTTTGTAATCATTTGCCTTCCCCCTTTGCCAGTTTTACGGCTTCCGCCAAATCAATATGCCCTGTATACAAGGCTTTGCCCAAAATAGCGCCGTACAGCCCCATTTTTTCCAGAGCCGCCACATCCTCTAAAGAAGAAACGCCGCCAGATGCCACAATATCCATGTGGTATGTTTCGCCTAAGTGACGGTACAATTCCAGATTGGTGCCGGAAAGAAGCCCGTCTTTAGAAATATCTGTGCAAATGATGGTTTTCACGCCCATCTTTTCCAGCTTCTCACAAAAAGCGTCACAGGTCAAAGCGGAAACTTCTGTCCAGCCTTTGATGGCAACCATACCATCTTTGATGTCTACACCAACAGCGATTTTTTCACCGTATTTTGCCACCATATTTTCCAGAAAATCCGGCTGCGTGATAGCCGCTGTACCTAAAATCACACGGTATACGCCCGCATCCAGATATTTCTGAATGGTTTCTTCAGAGCGGATGCCGCCGCCCACTTCTGTTTTCAAGCCGCTTTTTGCCACAATATCCCGAATGGTTTCCAGATTGGGTGTGGTGCCGTCTTTTGCCCCTTCCAGATCCACCAGATGCAAATATTCCGCACCTGCTTTGGCAAAAGACTGTGCCACTGCCGCAGGGTTATCGCTGTAAACGGTTTTCTGGGCATAGTCCCCACGGACCAGCCGCACCGCACAGCCTTCGATCAGATCAATGGCAGGAAAAATAAACATGTGCCTTCCTCCTCTCACAGGTTACAAAATGCTTTCAGTATCTTCAGTCCCACTTCTCCGCTTTTTTCCGGATGGAACTGACAGCCATATACATTGCCTCTTGCCACTGCCGCTGTCAGTTCAGCGCCATATTCCGCTGTGGCTGTCACAAAATCTGTGCAGTCAACTGCCGCAAAAGAATGTACGAAGTACACACAGTCATTTTCTGCCAAGTCCGCAAAAATAGGGGATTTTTCTTTCTCTTTTGGAAAATGCAGTCCATTCCAGCCGATGTGCGGCACTTTCAGCCCTTCACCAATCATAGGCGCAATGGGTCGCACCACGCCGGGAATGAGCTCCAGACCTGCATATTCGCCATATTCATAACTTTTTTCAAAAAGCAGCTGCATCCCCAGACAAATGCCCAGCAAAGGCTTGCCTGCCGCCGCTTCTTTCAGCACCACTTCCGCCATACCGCTTTGCCGCAGTTTTTCCGCCGCGTCCCCAAAAGCGCCAACGCCCGGCAGGATAATGTGGTCGCATTTCTGCAATACAGCAGGGTCATTTGTCACCACTGCTTCTTCTCCGATATATGCCAATGAGCTTTTCAGGGAAAAGAGATTCCCTACGCCATAATCAATGATTCCTACCATTACAGCACCCCTTTTGTTGACGGGATCTCGTCCCGATATTTTTCGTCAATGGAAACTGCCTGTGCCAGCGTTCTGGCAAGGGCTTTGAATGTGCCTTCGATGATGTGATGGCTGTTTCTGCCGGAAAGCTGTTTCACATGGAGCGTCATATTTGCCTTCCGCACAAAAGCAATGAGAAATTCCTCTGTCAGTTCCGTATCGAAGGTGCCCACTTTTTCTGTGGGGATTTCCAGCCCATATTCCAGATGGGCACGACCGGAAAGGTCTACGGCACACAAAATCAATGTTTCATCCATAGGCAGGATGATATGTCCATAACGGCGGATGCCTGCACCATTGCCCAAGGCTTCTGCAAAAGCCATACCCAGACAAATGCCGATATCTTCCACAGAATGATGGTCGTCCACGTCCACATCCCCATGACAGGTCACATCCAAATCAAAACGACCATGTCTGGCAAAAAGGGTCAGCATATGATTGAGAAAGCCGCAGCCTGTATCCACGTTACTTTTACCTGTGCCATCCAGATTCAGGGCAAGGGAAATATCCGTTTCCGCTGTTTTCCGTTCGATTTCACTTCTTCTCATGCTTTTCCTCCTTCCGCCAGCAGTTCTTTTGTTTTTTCCAATAAAACATCCATCTGTTCATCGGTACCGATGGTGATGCGCACAAAGTCTTTGATTTTTTCTTTGCCGAAATACCGTACCAGAACGCCTTTTTTCTTCAAACCAGCATACAAATCTGCGCCGCTGATGGCGTCAGACTTAGCGAAAATAAAGTTTGCCACAGAGTCCAGCACCATAAAGCCCATTTCCCGCAGTTCTTTTGTGGTTCTTTCTCTGGTTGCGGCAATTTTCTTGCAGTTTTCCATATAATAATCATTGCTGTCCACAGCCGCTTCCCCTGCAGCCAATGTGATGCGGTTGATGTTATAGGGGTTTGTGGAGTATTTGATTTTATTCAAGTCCTCAATGATGCCTTTGGAAGCAATGGCAAAGCCCAATCTTGCCCCAGCCATGGAGCGGGATTTGGAAAAGGTCTGCACCACCAGCAAGTTATCGTATTTATGAATCAAATCCACACAGCTGGTACCGCCGAAATCAATATATGCCTCATCAATGATCACCACATGGTTGGGATTGGACTGGATGATTTTTTCGATGTCGTTCTGAGGCAATTCCAGCCCCGTAGGAGCGTTTGGATTGGCAATGACTACCATTGCCTCATTCTTACAGTAATCCGCCGCAGAGATGGTAAAATCCGCCTGTAAGGGCACCTGTTTTGCCTGCACCCCATAGAGGTCAGCATAGACAGGATAAAAGCCGTAACTGATTTCCGGGAACATGGCTCCATGGGTTTCATCACAGAACGCCATGAAAGCAAAATTCAAAATATCATCAGAGCCATTGGAAAGGAAAATATTCTCCGCCGTAACTCCGTAAAGGTCAGCCAGTTTCTGCCGCAGAATTTTTCCTTCCGGGTCTGGATAAAGCTGTAATTTTCCGATTTCTTCCCCATTTATCCTTGCAAACACTTCCGGTGAAGGAGGATACGGAGATTCATTTGTATTCAGTTTTACATACTGCATATCTTGGGGCTGTTCCCCAGGGGTATATGCTTCCAAACCCGCAAAACGGGCGCTTAAAAATCTGCTCATAACGTTCCTCCTTTTTCCAGGCGTACCGAAACAGATTTTCCGTGTGCCTGCAAACCCTCTTCTTCTGCAAAACGCACGATTTTTTCGCCCACCTGTTCCAGCGCCTGTTGGGTATAGTATGTAAAAGAGGATTTCTTGATAAAATCATCTACGGACAAAGGGGAAGAAAAACGAGCTGTACCGCTGGTAGGCAGGGTATGGTTTGGTCCTGCAAAATAGTCCCCCAAGGCTTCCGGTGCGTGTTTCCCAAGGAAAATAGAACCAGCATGGCGAATCTGTGCCAGATAGGCAAAAGGATTATCCACACAGACTTCCAGATGTTCAGGAGCGATTTCATTAGAAATTTCCACTGCCTGTGTCATGGATTCCGCCAAAATGATTTTGCTGCAATTATCAATGGATGCTCTGGCGATTTCTGCCCGAGGAAGCAGAGGAATCTGCCGTTCCAGTTCCGCAGAAACGGCATCTGCCAATCTTGTACTGTCTGTTACCAGTACAGCGCTTGCCATGGTGTCATGTTCTGCCTGAGAAAGCATATCCGCCGCAACAATCTCCGCATCACAGGTATCATCCCCCAGAATCAGGATTTCGCTGGGACCTGCAATCATATCAATGGAAACCCGACCAAAAACCTGTTTTTTGGCTTCTGCCACAAAGGCATTGCCAGGTCCTACAATCTTATCCACACGAGGCACACTTTCTGTACCATAAGCCAATGCACCAACAGCCTGTGCGCCGCCGATTTTAAAGATACGGTCTACGCCAGCAATTTCTGCTGCAACTAAAATCACCGGGTTGATTTTACCGCCTTTAGCTGGAGTGGTCATGATGATTTCTCTTACACCTGCAATTTTTGCCGGAATGGTGTCCATCAAAACCGTAGACGGGTAGCATGCTGTACCGCCAGGTACGTAAATACCGGCTCTGTCCAAGGGAATGATTTTCTGTCCCAGCACTACGCCGTCTTTTTCCGTGATCACAAAGTCTGTCCGTTTCTGTTTTTCATGGAAAGCACGAATGTTTGCTGCCGCTTCTTTCAAAATGGCAATGAGTTCTGGGTCTACTGCTGCCATCGCAGCCGCTCGTTCTTCTGCGGACACTTCCAGCACATCCAGTTTTGCACCGTCAAAGCGTTCACAGTAACGCCGCAGGGCTTCATCGCCATTTTTTCTTACATCTGCCAAAATTTCCGCTACCGCATCTGCCACATCTGTTTTTTCTTCTGTTCTATGAAAAATATCGTCAATAGATATTTCTGCATAACGATACTGTTTAATCATTTGTACCACCTCATTTTGCTTTCTCTCGAAGTTCTTCTATTTTTTCACACATTTTCCGTACCCGTTCATAATTGAACTGGTAGCTGGCTTT
Organism: Anaerotignum lactatifermentans; assembly: GCF_014982935.1. NCBI lineage: Bacteria > Bacillati > Bacillota > Clostridia > Lachnospirales > Anaerotignaceae > Anaerotignum > Anaerotignum lactatifermentans. The sequence continues at coordinate 6,774 of NZ_JADCKK010000009.1, forward strand.
ATTGGCAATAAGCCTTGCACTAATGGGCACGATATCCTCCAAAGGCTCCAGATTATTTTCTTTTAGCGTCGTGCCCGTTTCCACAATATCCACAATCACATCTGACATATGGAGAATCGGTGCAATTTCGATGGAGCCATGAAGCTTGATGATTTCAATTTCCATACTCTGTCTGCGGAAATACTCCCTTGCGATATTGGGGAATTTCGTTGCGACACGGAGGGTCTTGTCTGTGGTAAGTCTTGTGCCTTTGATGCCTGCCACTGCCATACGGCATTTGCCAATACCCAAATCCAACAGTTCATAAACATCAGACCCTTGTTCCAGCAAAATATCTTTGCCTACTATACCCACATCAGCAGCGCCCCGTTCCACATACACAGCAACGTCAGAAGGCTTTACCCAGAAATACCGCACATGGTTTTCCTCATTTTCAAAAATCAATTTTCGGTTCTGTTCCCGAATGGAGGGGCAGCCAAAGCCAATGCCTTCCAAAATATCATAGGCTTTTTCCCCCAACCTGCCTTTGGGCAACGCAATATTCAAATACTCAGCCAATGACTTCCACCCCACTTTCACTCAACCGGCATAGCTGTTTGTATTTCAGTCTGCCGTCATCCTGTTTCTGCACTGCCACAGAAAGCCCCATGCTCTGAAGCATCTGCACTGCCCGCAGCTTTCCAATGGTATCGGTATTTTCGTCACACAACAGCAATGCATCTACGTCATAAGACTTTTCTTCTTCCCCATAACGTTCCAGCATATCCATATAAACAGCAAATCCCAGTGCGTCGGCATTCTTACCGCATTTATGCACCAAATTGTCATATCTGCCGCCGGAAAGCACCCCTGTAGGGATACCATCCACAAATCCTTGGAAGATAATGCCGTTGTAATAATCCATATCGTTGACAATGGAGAAATCCAGATGGATGCCATGGTCATACACGCAGGCTTTCAAGTTTGCATAGAGCCGTTCCAGTTCTCCAATGGCTTGTTCTACTTTTTCATTGCCGCAAAGGGCTTTTGCTTTTGGCAGGATTTCTGCCAGACTGCCATGGAGGGATGCCAATGTCTGCAAACGCCTTGTAAGTTCTTCAGAAACACCGTTTTCCTTGCAAATCTGTGCAATGCCATGGGCATTTTTTTCACCGATGCAGACCAGAATTTTCTCCTGCTGGGAAGGCGGAAGGGCTGTTTCTTCCAATAATCCCTGTACAAAGCCCATGTGAGAAATATTCAGCACACTGCGGCTGGAAATGCTGTCCAAACTTTTCTTTGCCAGCAGCACCACTTCACTGACAGCGTAATCATCCACTTCGCCAATATATTCCAGTCCCACCTGCATAATTTCTTTATATTCTCCGTCGTCTTTTCTGGCACGGTATACATTTTCGTTGTAATATACTCTCTCAGGGCAGTCGTAATTGCCCTTTGTATGCTTTACAATAGATAATGTCACGTCAGGTTTCAATGCAAGCAAATGCCCCTGTAACCCCTGAAACGTGATGATATTTTTCGTTGTTAAAAAACTTCTGTTTTCTGCATAAAAATCATATTCTTCAAACTTGCTCATTTTGAATTTACGATAGCCGTACTGTTCAAAGAGCGCCCGCAGACGAAACACCGTCTGTTCTTCTTTTTTCAATAATCCATCCCAATCAGTCATAAGGCACCTCCCATATGCTTTTCTTCATATTAAGCCAGTTTAGCACTTTAGTCAAGTAGATTATTAAAGTTTGGTATGTATATACAAATTGCTAAGTTTTTATTCAGATATTTATACAAATTGTATAAGATTTTGTACAATCCTTTCTTTCTCTATTGAAACAAAATAATAGACAATAAAAAAAACCGGAATCCAACACATCTGTTGGTTCCGGTTTTTCTGATCCGCTTATTTTTTGGTTTCTACACAAACAACCTTCACATCAATCTTTGTTTCCGCGGTGCTTTCGCTGACTTCTGTTTCAGGCAGTGTACCGATTTCGGATAATTCATCCAAAAATGTCTGCTTCTGATTTTCTTTCATGGTCACTGTGATGGAAGATTCTGTTGCTTCTTTTTCTGTCAATTCCATTTCTGTGATAATGGTACGGATGCCATCCATAGCTTCCTTGACATCATTTACCTGCAAGGAAACCTGTTCCGGCATCTGCATATCGCTGGCACGTACAACAACTGGCTGACCAGATTCTGCTGTTCCAGCGCCTGCTGCGTCGTCTGACATGGTATTCATGGAATATGCTCCCACCAAAGGCTGATCTGCTGCCTCTGCCTGTGGCTGATTTGCTGTAGATTCTGGCACAGCGGCTTCTTCCTGCACACTCTGTACAGGTGCTTTCTGTTCGCTGTCTGCCGGTTTTGTCGTTTCTGTAGTGGTTGTTGTTTTTGGTGTCGTCGTAGAGATTTTCGGCTGAACTGTCGTCTGTTTGGGTTCTGCGGATACAGTGCCTGTAGTTTCTTCCACCACTGCATCCTGCAATGTTTCTGTTGTTTCGTCAGCCGTACTGTTGTCTGCTGTGATTGTTTCTTCTGTTCCATAACCGGATGCCTCCGGTGTATTTTTTGCCTCCTGAATGATGGCTTCCTGCGGTGCCCGCAGCTGCTGAATGCCCTGGATTCCGCCTGCCGCTGCCACCAGTACCACCGCTGCGGCAACCAGACCGAAATTCTTCCAGTTTTTCCGACGTTTTTGAGGGAACGGTACCACCTTACCTGTTTCCTGTTTTTCTGTCTGATCTATAGAAGCATCTGAAACTTTCGCCAAGTTTTCTTTTGCGATTTTTCCCATTAATTCTTCATGATAGCCTTCCGGCAAAGCAGCTTCGGGAAGGGTATGCAGGCTTTCCAGCATTTGTTTGACCATTTTTGCTTCGGCTGCGCATTCCGGGCAGCTTTCCAGATGTTTTTCCAGTTCTGCCGCTTCTTCCGCAGTAAGTGTGCCGTCGTAATAATCCCAGAATTTCTCCTGATACTGGCTACATTTCATCATGTCCTTCCCTCCTTTCTGCTTTTTTGACGTAAGTCATTTGATTTTCGTTCCCTAATTTTTAAAATTTCTTCCTTTAATTGTATTCTGGCTCGGGAAATGCGTGATTTTACGGTTCCCAGCGCTGTATCTGTCATTTCTGCAATTTCTTCATAAGAAAAGCCACGGATATCCCGCAGCACAATGGCTGTTTTATGTTCTGGCGACAAAGTTCCCAGCGCCCGAAGGACTTCACTCTGCCCTTCCTTACGCATCAGGCTTTCTTCCGGTGTTTCTCCTGTATCGGCAAACTGTTTTTGATAGCTGCCTTCCGTATCCTCGATTTCCGCTTCCAAAGAATAGGTTTGTTTTCCTTTCCGGCGACGCATTTCATCAATGCAGGTATTGACGGCAATGCGATAAATCCAGGTGGAAAAAGCAGATTTTTCGTCGAATTTTGACAGATTGCGATAAACCTTCAAAAAAACTTCCTGGGAAAGGTCTTTCACATCTTCACCAGGACCCATCATACGAAGGACGATGTTAAAAACGATTTTCTCATGCTGCAAAAGCAACTGTTCAAATGCCTGCATATCCCCATTTTTCGCGCGGGATACCAATGCGCTGCTTTCTACGGCATCGTTCTTTTTCTCCACATACTCACCCCAATTCGTGGTTGTTACCTTAAAATATTCTTTCTCCATTGTACCGTGAAAATTCTTTTTTGAAAAGAAAAAAACTCGCCAAAACATTGCAGACAACGTTTTAACGAGTTTCAAAAAGTCGAGGCGACAAGATTTGAACTTGCGACCTCTACATCCCTAATGTAGCGCTCTACCAAGCTGAGCCACGCCTCGACGACTTGTTTATCTTACTATATTTTGTTTCATTTGTCAACTTCTTTTTTCGTTTCTTTTGGGAAACATTTCCTTTGAAGCTGCTTTGGAAAAAAGAACCGAAAATGCCGTTTCCGACATTTCCGGTCTGTCCAATCGAGGCGACAAGATTTGAACTTGCGACCTCTACATCCCTAATGTAGCGCTCTACCAAGCTGAGCCACGCCTCGACGACTTCTCTATCTTACTATATTTCATTTCGTTTGTCAACTTCTTTTTTTGTTTCTTTTTGGAAACAATTTCTTTGAAGCTGTTTTGGAAAAAAGAACCGAAAATATCGTTTCTGACATTTTCGGTTCTGTCTAATCGAGGCGACAAGATTTGAACTTGCGACCTCTACATCCCTAATGTAGCGCTCTACCAAGCTGAGCCACGCCTCGACGACCTTTTCTATCTTACTACATTTTTTACATATGTCAACAATTTTTTGCAATTTTTTTGAAAAAAGTTGGGACAGACTGGAAAGCCTGTCCCACTTTCACTTGCAAAAATCAGATGCAACAATTATTTCTTTGTTACAGCCAGGATTTCTACTTCACACAGAACGTTCTTAGGCAGTGTTTTTACTGCTACGCAAGAACGAGCGGGTTTGCCTGTGAAGTATTTAGCGTATACTTCGTTGAATGTAGCGAAGTCGCCCATGTCAGCCAGGAAGCATGTTGTTTTAACAACGTCTGTATATGTCAGACCGTTTACTTCCAGAATAGCGCCAATGTTTTTCATAACCTGTTCTGTCTGATCAACGATGCCTTCTGCTACAACATCGCCTACTTCAGGGTTGATGGGAACCTGACCGGAAGCGAACAGGAAACCATTTACTTCGATAGCCTGAGAGTAAGGGCCGATAGCTGCGGGTGCTTTGTCTGTGCTTGTTACTTTGAACATAATAGATAACCTCCATATTTTTGCATAGTATTTTATTTATCTTTATTGTAGTCCAAAGACATTATACAGTCAATGTATTTCGTATCAGATACAGCATTTTTTACTTTTTGTATGAAATTCTGCAATTTTTTATTCCCTTTTTGTCTGGTTTCGGTTAAAATAGAAATGTTATGGATACAAAAAGCAACAACTTTTCAATATAGATTTTGGACAGAAAGGAAAATGAACATGAGTAATCTGGAAGCCATTCAAAAACGGCGTATTTTCGGTATCATCTCTCACCCCGACGCAGGTAAGACCACACTGACAGAAAAACTGCTGCTTCACGGCGGCGCTATTCGAGAAGCCGGCACCGTAAAAGCAAGAAGAAACGCAAAATTCGCGAAAAGTGACTGGATGGAAATCGAAAAACAGAGAGGGATTTCTGTTACTTCTTCCGTTATGCAGTTCGAGTATGACGGTAAAGTGGTATCCATCATGGATACACCCGGTCATAATGACTTCGGCGAAGACACTTATCGTATTCTGACATCTGTAGACAGTGCTGTCATGGTTATCGACGCGGCAAAAGGTGTGGAAGCACAGACTGTAAAGCTGTTCAAAGTTTGCAGCATGCGTGAAATTCCCATCTTTACATTCATCAACAAATTAGACCGTCAGTCCAAAGATCCCTTGGATTGTATGGCTGACCTGGAAGACGCGCTGGGACTGCCCTCCACAGCCGTGACATGGCCCATCGGCAACGGTTTGACATTTGAAGGCATCTATGACCGTCTGGAAAACAAAGTATATCTCTACAAACAGAAAGACGGCGTTGTAGAATTGGGTGCCAACGGTGTATTCGGCGATACACTGGAAGGCGTTATTTCCGATGCCAACCTGGATATTTTAAGAGGTGAAATGGAACTGCTGGACGGCGCAGGCAACCCCTTTGACCTGCAGGCAATCAAAGAAGGGAAGCTTTCTCCCGTATTCTTCGGTTCCGCGCTGGCTGACTTCGGTATCACACCATTCCTGAAACACTTCCTGGAATGGTCTCCCGCTCCCGGTCCCAGAAAAACCACAACCGGCGAAGTAAAACCCACAGACGAATTCTTCAGTGGTTTTATTTTCAAAATTCAGGCAAACATGAACCCTGCCCATCGTGACAGACTGGCGTTCCTGCGTATCTGCTCCGGTACCTTCAACCGTGGTATGAATGTTACCCTGTCCCGTACAGGCAAACAGATGAAACTGAGCCAGTCCACTCATCTGATGGCAAACGACCGTGAAACCGTAGAAACAGCCATTGCAGGGGACATCATCGGTATTTACGACAGCGGTAACTATCAGATCGGCGATACCATCACCGACCGTAAAGAAAAACTGTTCTTTGAACCACTGCCTACCTTCCCTCCCGAACTGTTCTGCCGTGTGCATCCTGTGAACTCTCTGAAAGCAAAACAGTTCCAGAAAGGCGTACAGCAGCTGGCACAGGAAGGTGCTATCCAGGTATACCACAACGAATTCAACGACGTTATTCTGGGTGCTGTTGGTCAGCTGCAGTTTGAAGTATTCGAATATCGTCTGAAAAACGAATACAACTCCGAAATCCGTATGGAACCTCTGGACTACAGCGTAGCCCGTTGGGTAGCACCCGGTTCCCCTAAGGATGTCAAAGATTATGTGGTAGCCAGAAGCACACTGGTATATGACCACTTTGAACGTCCTATCCTGCTCTTTGCAAACCAGTACACACTGAACAACTTCATGCAGAAGAACCCCGAAGTGAAACTAGTAGAAGCGCTGGACGTAGACGATACAGAATATCAGGGTTAAACACAAAAAACCAGAAAGAATCGAAAAGATTCTCTCTGGTTTTTTTATTTTTTCCAATGTTTCAGTTGAGGTAATTGTTTTTGCATCATGTCCCTTAGCTGCTGTTCCGTTGTTTCCGGAAACTGTTCCTGCAATATAGGGACACAGCGATCCATGAGTTCCTCCATGGAAGTATAGGTAAACTTTCCGTCCGTATAACACCATTTGCAGTAGTCTTCATTGAAACTGCCGTCCTTTTCCTGACTGAGCAATCCATCATCATCCAAAGGCATACCGCAGCACTGACAAAACAGTCTTTGGGGCATCCCTAAAAGTGTGTTGATGGACACATGAAATTCTTTGGAAATGAGTTTCAATGTTTCCGCATTTGGAATGGTTTCTCCCGTTTCCCAGCGACTCACTGCCTGTCTGGTAACCAGCAGACGCTTTGCCATTTCTTCCTGGGTCAGCTCATGGACTTTTCGTAATTGCAGCAATACTTCTTTCGTTTCCATCCAGCCACATCCTTTCTGTGACTTGATTGTACCCGATTTTGCTGTCTTTGGAAAGCAACTTGCTGTTGCTTATGCGCCAAAAGCACGGATATCTGCCAAAAGCTGTTCTACATTTTCCGCATCTGTCGCCCAGCTGGTGCAGAAACGAACAGAGGTATGATCTTCATCCACTTTCTGCCATGTATAGAAAGCATATTTCTTCCGCAGTTCAACTACCAATTCGTTCGGCAGAATAGGGAACTGCTGATTGGTATAGGACTCATACTGCATTGCAAAACCTTTTTCCTCGCACGCCTTGCGAATCTTCATAGCCAGATCCACAGCGTGTTTGGAAATTTCGAAATAAAGACCGTCTGTGAAAAGGGTTTCGAACTGGATACCCAGCAATCTGCCTTTTGCCAGCATACCGCCGCGCTGTTTGATGATATAACGGAAATCCTGACGATACGCAGGATTTGCAATCACAACTGCTTCGCCAAAAAGTGCCCCTACTTTTGTGCCGCCAATATAGAAAATATCACTCAGTTCTGCCAAGTCTTTCAGTGTCACATCATTGGTAGGTGCTGCCATGCCATAGCCCAGTCTTGCACCGTCCACATACAAAGGCAGTCCGCATTTCAGACATGTTTCATGCAGTGCTGTCAGCTCTGCCTTGGAATACAGAGTCCCATTCTCTGTAGGCTGGGAAATATATACCATACCGGGCTGCACAATATGTTCTCTGGATTCATCACGCCAATGGGCATCATAAGCTTCCTGCACCTGTTCCGCAGTGATCTTGCCATCTGCACTAGGCATTGCCAACACTTTGTGTCCTGTGGCTTCAATGGCGCCAGTTTCATGTACATTCACATGACCGGAAACAGCGCAAAGCACGCCCTGATGGGGACGCAGTACGGACGCAATCACAGTCAAGTTTGTCTGAGTGCCGCCCACCAAAAAATGTACATCCAGGTCATCGTTTCCACAAGCCTGACGAATGAGTTCACGGGCATGATCGCTGTAAACGTCTTCGCTGTAGCCTGCTGTCTGTTCCAGATTGGTACGCATCATATTTTCCAAAATCTTCTGATGTGCCCCTTCCGCATAATCACATTCAAAACGTATCACAATACATCTTTCCTTCCTTTATGCTTTCTTTTTCTTTCCTCTGCAACGCAGTTCGATCAAATTCTTCACATCTTCCAGCACTTCTTCGTCCTGTACCTTTGCCAACAACAATTTTCCGCCGTTAAACAAATCAGTTTTTTCAAAAAGATGCTGAATATACTCGCTGCAATCTTTCATCAGTTCTTCCGCTTCTGCCAGCTCCTTATGTCCGATGCTGACCATACACATAAAATATCCTTCCATGGGATACATGGAACAAATGGCACGCACGCCTTTGCGATATCTAATGCTCCAACCTTCCTGCATGCTGCATGTGCTGTAATCGTATTGCGGCTGGATATGAAAAGTCTCTTCAATATAGCTGCGCAACGTCTGCCAATGTGGGCTGTTGATGAATGCTGCCATTTCTGCAGGCTGCGGCTGATGCTCTCTGCTAAATGCCGCTCTCCAGTCCATGTGGTTTCCTCCTTTGGGTATGTACCTTTGTCTTTCCTTTCACAATTCTATGCAAAAACAAATGGATAAAACCTTGTAGCAACTACAATGTTCTATCCATTTGAATGATTCTGTATAAATGACCTAGTCTTTAGGTTAGAAAACAGAAATTATTCTTCTGTAGCTGCTTCTTCTGCGGGAGCTTCTTCTACAGGAGCATCTGCCTGTCTCTTGGAAAGGCTGATTTTCTTCTGTTCGGGGTTCACTTCCAGAACTTTCACGTTGATGATTTCGCCAACCTTCAGTTCATCTTCAGGTTTTACAACGTGTTTGTTCGCAATCTGAGAGATGTGTACCAGACCGTCTACGCCGGGTTCCAGTTCAACGAATGCACCGAAAGGTACCATACGTACAACTTTACCTTCAACGATGGAGCCAACTGCATATTTTTCAGCAGCCAGTTTCCAAGGGTTCTTGTCTGCATCTTTCAGGGACAGGCTGATTTTGCCTTTTTCTTTATCTACGTCCAGAACGAATACTTCTACTTCCTGACCTTCTTTCAGAACTTCTTTGGGGTTGGAGATTCTGCCCCAGCTCATTTCGGAAATGTGGATCAGACCGTCTACGCCGCCCAGATCAACAAATGCGCCGAAATCTGTCAGTCTGCTTACTGTACCGTTTACTCTGGAACCAGCCTGGATTGTTTCAAACAGAGCTGCGCGTTTTGCTGCGATTTCCTGTTCTACCAGTGCTTTTCTGCCGCCGATGAAACGACGTTTTACTCTGTCAACTTCGATAATGTTGAATTCCAATTCCTGACCATTGAATACGCTCAGGTCTTCGATAAATCTATTAGAAACCTGAGAAGAAGGAATGAATACGTTTACGCCGTTGACAACTGCGATCAGACCGCCTTTTACAACGTTTGTAACTGTACCTGTTACAACTGCTTTGTCGTTGTAAGCAGCTTCGATTTCTTCGATGCCCTTCTGAGCTTCGATACGTTTTCTGGAAAGCATAACATTGCCGTCGCCATCGTTTACGCGTACTACGAATACTTCGATTTCATCTCCAGGCTGAACTGTTTTGCTGGGAATCACTGTAGGGTCACTGCTGAATTCGCCTCTTGCGATGATACCATCGGATTTGAAGCCCAGGTTCACGGATACTTCTTCGTTTACAACCTGAATAACAGTGCCTTTTACCACGTCACCTGTGTGCAGGGTAACGAGGGATTCTTCTAACATCTGTTCGAATGTCGCTTCCTCACTTCCTCCTAAATTTTGTACTGCATTTTCTAATGCTTCGCTCATAGTAACAACTACCTCCTTAATTATTGCAGGCGGTGTAGACGCACCTGCAGTTATACCTATTTTATCATCTTTTCCGAAATTATTCAACACCAAATCACAAATTGTTTCAATATGTACGGTATTTCCACAATTTTTTGCACAAATTTCCACAAGCTTCTGAGTGTTAGAACTGTTTTTGCCGCCAATGACAATCATCTTATCTACGGTTTTGGACAGTTCTTCTGCTTCTGTCTGCCGTTTTTCCGTTGCGGAACAGATGGTGTTATGGACTTCCATATTTACACCTCTGTCCTGCAAAATTTCCAGAATCTTGTCGAATTTTGCCTGACGGAATGTGGTCTGCACCACAACGGCGTATTTTTCTTTTTCAGGGATTTCCTTTGTTTTTGCCGCTTCTTCATCTTCCAGAATCACAGCTGCATTTTCACACCAGCCATTGATGCCGATAACTTCAGGATGAGTGCCGTCACCAACGATGATGATGCCCAGGCCTTCTGCCAGTTTATCATGAACGATATTATGGATTTTTTTCACAAAAGGACAGGTACCATCCAGAATTTTCAGCCCCTTTACTTCCGTTTCATCATACAAAGCTTTGCCAACGCCATGGGAACGAATCAAAAGAGTGCCTTCTGTCAGCCCATCCAGATTTTCTACAATTTGCAATCCTTTGGATGCCAAGTCGTCTGTTACGGTTTTATTATGAATCAGCTGTCCATAGGAATATAGCTTTGGTTCCACGCCAATGGCTTCATATGCCATTTCAATGGCACGTTTTACGCCAAAACAAAAACCTGCGGATTCTGCCACACGAATGTTGCTCATACTTCCACCCTCATTTCTCTTACTTTTTCCATGACTTTTTCCGTGATTTCTTCCATCATTTCCGTTGTCACTTTCTGCCCCTTGTATTCATCCAGATAAATGGGCTCGCCATAACGGATATGGACGATGGAACGGAATTTATACTTACTGCTGATGCAGATAGGAACAATAGGTGCTTCCCCTTTCAGCGCAAACAAAGCAACACCAGCTTTTGCCGCCTTGGCTTCCCCTTCTTTCACGCGGGTGCCTTCTGCAAAAATCCCCAGTGCTTCCCCGTTTTTCAGCAATTTGATCGCTGTTTTCAGAGCCTTCATATCTGTAGTCTGACGGTCTACAGGAAAAGCGCCCAGAGAGGACAGCAGTTTTGCAGACCATCTTTTTTCAAACAGTTCTTTTTTGGCAATATACCGCACGGGACGTTTCACAAATGCCGCCATGGTAGTGGGGTCCAGATTGCTCATGTGGTTACAGCAAAGAACCACGCCGCCTTCTGTTGGGATATGTTCTTCCCCCTGAATGTCCATACGGAACATAAATTTATAATAGATTTTTACCAAACCTCTTGCAAATGTATAAAATGACATATCTTTTCACCTCATTTTGTTTTTTCGGCAATGAGCGCCAGCAGTTTCTCTGTCACCGCAGGAATATCCAATCCTGTGGTATCTACATTCACCGCGTCTTCTGCCCGGCAAAGAGGGCTGTTTTCCCGGTGCATGTCCTGATAATCCCGCTGGGCGATTTCTTCCCGGATGGTTTCCAAGTCAGCAGTTTTGCCCTGCGCTTCCAGTTCCCCCACACGGCGTTTCGCTCTCTCTTCCACACTGGCATCCAGATAAATCTTCACTTCCGCATCGGGCAGAACCTTTGTGCCAATATCACGACCATCCATGATGACAGACTGTTCCTTTGCCAATCCCTGCTGGATTTCCACCAGTTTTTCACGGACTTTCTGATAAGCCGCTACACTGGAAGCTGCCTTGCCGATTTCTTCTGTACGGATACGGGAAGTGATGTCCTCCCCATCCAGCAAAATACGCTGTCCGCCAGCTTCCGGAAAAATCTTCATATCCAGACTGTCCAGAGAAGCCACAACAGCGTCTTCATCGGCAGGATTGATGCCTTTTTTCAGACAAGCCATGCCGACGGTGCGATACATAGCGCCTGTATCGATATATAAAATGCCCAATGCCTTCGCAATTTCCTTTGCTACAGTGCTTTTGCCGGAGCCTGCAGGTCCATCTACTGCCACTGCAAATTTTTTCATGTTGTTCTGCCTCCTTATACTTCCTCACAAACGCTGTCCCCAGCCGTATAGCCTGTGGAGAAAGCAATCTGCAGATTAAATCCCCCTGTGTATGCGTCTACGTCCAGCACTTCCCCTGCAAAATACAGGTTTTTCACCAGTTTGCTTTCCATGGTGGAAGGATCAATCTCATCCACACAAATACCGCCGCTGGTGACAACAGCTTCGTTATACCCTGTCACACCAATGATGGTCAAAGGCAGTGCTTTCAGCAAATGCAAAAGCTGTTTTCGTTCTTCCTTGGTGATGCCGTTCACCTTTTTCTCCGGATCAATGCCGGAAAGAGAAATGATGACCGGAATCAGTTTCTGAGGCAGCAAATCCCCTAAAGCGTTGCGAAAATCTTTGTTGCTGTATTTTTCAAAATCCCGCAGCAGACGATGATCCAGCTGTTTTTCATCCAGCGCGGGTTTCAAATCAATATAGAGATGGAATCCTTTTTCTGTATCTGTCAAAATATGGCGGCTGGCACTCAAAATCACCGGACCTGACACGCCAAAATGGGTAAAGAGCATTTCCCCGAAATCTTCGTAAACGGTTTTGCCTTTTTCATTACAGATACGAATGGCAATATTTCTGAGGCTCAGACCCATCAGTTCCTGACACCAGCTTTCCGCTGTTTTCAAAGGAACCAGAGAAGGATACAGCTTGGTGACTGTATGCCCTGCGGCTTTTGCCATGCGGTAACCATCCCCTGTAGAACCAGTATTGGGATAAGAAAGTCCCCCTGTTGTCACAATAACAGCGTCAAAAGGCAATTCTTTCTGGTTTTTCAGACGAATCCCTGTGACTTTGCCCTCTTTCATGACCACATGTTCCACCTGACTTTCCAGATGAAGGGCAACTTTATTCTGCCGCATATATTTTTCCAAAGCCTGTACCACGTCCAAAGAACGGTCTGTCACAGGAAATACCCGGTTGCCCCGTTCCACTTTTGTTTCCAGTCCCATGTCCAGCAAAAGCTGACGCAGTGCCTGATTGTCAAAACGATAAAATGCGCTGTACATGAAATAAGGATTGCCGGGGATGTTATCCAGAAAGGCATCCAGATCCCCGTCATTTGTTACATTACAGCGACCTTTGCCGGTAATGAGTATTTTCTTGCCTAAACGATTATTCTTTTCAAACAAATGGACTTCATGCCCCCGCTGTGCTGCACGGCCTGCTGCCAGCATACCAGCAGCGCCGCCGCCAATGACTGCGATCTTTGCCATAATCATTCCCCTTTTTTGAATAAATCTGCCATTTCCAGATGGGCTTTGTCATTGAGTGTCATGAGGATACGTCTGCCGTCTTCCATGACATCCACTGTGGTGATGGATGTATTTGTCATCCAAGTTTTGCGGTAGAAATTCACATCCATGCCCATAATGGCTACCAACATAACACGAAGCAGACCGCCGTGGGACACAATGGCAACATGTTTGCCTCTGTTTTCTTCCAGAACCGCTTCAAAGCCTTCCACAGCACGTTTTGTTACATTGGCAAAAGAGCCTTCACCGGGGAACGGATGTGCAAAGGGATTTTCATAGAAATCCATATATGCCTGTCCATAAGCTTCCTTCAGTTCAGGAATGCTCATGCCTTCCCACGCACCAAAGTTGATTTCTTTAAAATGTTCATCCACAATGGGTGTAATGCCTGTTTCTCTGCCGATGGTCTGGGCTGTGACCAATGCGCGCTTCAGGGGAGAAGCGTAAATCTTGTCCAAAGGCAGATAACGGAAACGCTTTGCCACCAGTTCTGCCTGTGCCAGACCTTCTTCGGACAATTCAATATCTGTAGAACCCTGATACCGTCCCTGACGGTTCCACAATGTTTCCCCGTGACGGATCAGATAAAATCTTGTTTTCTGTTCGCTCATAATTCAGCCTTCCTTTATGATGTACTCTAAACTTAAATTATATGGGAAAATCGCTGGACTTTCAAGCATAAAGCCAAGAATCCCTATGATTTCAAAATAAAAAACAAATCCTGATAAAAATAGCCCCGGTCATTTTCCAAAACCGAGGCTGTTTACTTACAGTTTTTTCAAATATTTGATTTCTCTTTCTGTCAGATAGCGATATTTGCCTTTAGGCAGATCACCCAGTGTCAGCTCCCCTGTTGCCACACGTTTCAGCTGTGCAACGGGATGTTTGATGGCTTCGCACATTTTTCTGACCTGACGGTTTTTGCCTTCGTGGATGATAATTTCCGCTGTGCAGAACCGCATATCTTTTTCCTTTTCCAGAATCTGAATTTTTGCGGGTCTGGTCTTTCTGCCGTCGATGACAACACCTCTGCGGAATTTCTGCAAAGCCCCTTCATCAGGCACACCATAAAGCTTTGCAATATATGTTTTATCTACATCGTGTTTAGGATGTGTCAGCTTATAAGTCAGATCGCCGTCGTTTGTCAAAAGCAGCAGACCAGATGTATCATAGTCCAGTCGTCCTACAGGGAAGATACGTTCCTTTACGCCCTGCACTAAGTCCAGCACCGCCGGACGTCCAAACTGTTCTTTCGCTGTTGTCACATAGCCTTCCGGCTTATGGAGCATGATATATACTTTCTTTGTTTCCTGCGCTTTTACAGGCTTATTATCAAATAATACTTTATCTTTTGCCGGGTCGATTTTGACGCCCAGTTCCCGTACCACCTGTCCGTTTACCTGCACACGACCTGCGGCAATGAGTTCTTCTGATTTTCTGCGGGAAGCAATGCCAGCTTCCGCCAAAAATTTCTGCAATCTTTCTTCCATGGCTTCTCCTCCGTCCTTTTCGTCCCATCAGTATACAGGAGAAAGAGCGGAAAGTCAAAGAAAAATCACATTTCCGGCAAAAATTCTATCCAGTCAAACCAAACAGAAAGCAATCTGCGGTACTGCTGTGAAAGTGTATAGGCTGGTGCCTCTGATTGTGCTGTCAATGGAATTTCCACAATGGTTTCTCCATCCAATTTCAAAGTAGCTGTCCCAATCTGTTCTCCCTGTTCTATGGGTGCTTCCAATGTTTCTGGCAATTCCGCCTGCCACTGCAAACGGGAAACCTCATCTTCTGAAAACACCCCACTGTATCCTTCCGCAAGACCTGCCGTGATTTCCTTCACCGGAGAGCGGGTCACCGCAATCTCTCCCATATTTTCTCCAGCTTGTGCGATTTCCTGTTTCTCATAGGTAGCAAAGCCATAATCCATGAGTTTTTTTGTATCTGTCCACTTGGCTTCCTTGCCTGTATTACCCCATCCACTTGCCAATACCACACTGACAAGAATCATATCCTCCTGCTCTGCCGCCCCTACAAAACAATGCCCGGCTTTATTGGTATAGCCCGTTTTCACCCCAAGAGCACCAGCATACATCTGCAAAAAGCGGTCTGTATTCACTGCCGTATGTACGTTCTTGCCGGAAACATCCGCAAAGGTATGACTGGGCAACACAGCAATTTCTCGAAACACAGGATTTTGCAGGGCGTAAGCAGTGATGATTCCCATATCCAAAGGTGTGGAATGGTGCTGTTCTCTGGTTAAATGGCTATCCAGACCATTGGGTGAGCCAAAAACCGTATCCGTTGCTCCAATGGACGCCGCTTTTGCCGTCATTTCCATACAAAAGGCTTCCACAGAACCGCTGACATGCTCCGCCAATGCCACCGCCGCATCGTTATAAGATTTCAGCATCATGGCACGCAGCAAATCCCCCACATACCACTGTTCTCCTTCTTTCAATCCCATTTGCACATCCGGCTGTTTAGCGGCATTTGCGCTGATGGTCACCACTTCTTTTGGGTCTGCTTTTTCCAATACCAGTATGGCAGTCATAATTTTTGTGGTGCTTGCCATTTCCATAGGACTTTCTGCATTTTTTCCCCACAATAGCCGTCCTGTTTCTCCGTCAATGAGCGCCGCTCCCTGTGCTGCCACATTTGGCTCTGCCGCCAATACTGTTTGCCCACACAACAGCAGCACCACACAAAAACTCAAAAATTTTTTCATGTGTACCCCTCCCCCATCATTGTATGCTTTTTGGGAAAAGGGTATCCATAGAAAAAGGAACCTTGCAAAAGCAACTTCCCCTTAAGAAAACATTGTTTTTTCTTTTCCCTGATTTCTTAAGGGGAATTGCGACGGCTGTCTTCATAAGAAAACATAACAAAAAATCTTAATAAAAAATAAGAAAACTAAAATCCTTTGTTATGATAAAGATTTTAGTTTTCTTTGTTTTCTTATGAAGATGCCCCTAAAATCAGGCTCCTTTTGTTTTTCGTTACTGTTTTTCATTTTTACACATGCCATAAATCACAATGATTGCCCCAAAAATGCCAATAAAATCTGTATACAGCACATCCTCCAGCATACAACGAATCAAAAAAGTAACCAACAATAACGTAATTCCAAATAACATCCATTTGATACTTTTCATCTTTTCTTCCCCCTTTTTTGTATAGAAAACTATGCCTCCTACCTTCAGATTAGCAAATACTTCCTGCTTTTACAATCAAAAAACCGACAGATTCCTCTCTGTCGGTTCTCTTTTTAATTTTCCGTTTGTTCTTCTGTTTCTTCCTGCTCTGCCAGCCCGGTGTCATCTTCCAGCGGCGGCAGTTCTGATACAGACTTAAAGCCAAAATACCGCAGGAAGTCCTCTGTGGTGCCAAAGAGGATGGGTTTGCCCGGCGCATCCAATCTCCCCACCTCGCAGACCAGCTTTTTTTCCACCAGCTTGCTGACCGCATGTTCCGCACTAACGCCGCGAATTTCCTCAATCTGCCCTTTGGTAATGGGCTGTTTATAGGCAATGATCGCCAGCGTTTCCAACAAAGACTGTGTCAATCCCTGCCGCTGGGGGCTTTTATACATGCTGCGGATATAGGTGAAACATTCCGCCGCTGTACACATCTGGTAAGAGCCGTTGATTTCTACAATGCGGATGCCTCGCTGTTCCGCCTCGTATTTATCTGCCAAAGACTGCACAATGGCTCTGGCAGTGGCTTTATCCATTTCAATTGTCTGGGCAATGGCTGTCAGGGGCACCGCTTCTCCCGAAATAAACAGGAGGGATTCCACCACAGCTTCCAACTGTGCCAATCTCATACTGCATCCCTTTCCTCATAACTGCGGATGTAAATTTCCGAAAATGTTCCCTGCTGGGTAATCTGCACTTCTTTCCGTTTGATCAGTTCCAGCAATGCCAAAAATGTTACGACTTTTTCCATTTTTCTGGATTTTCTGCGGAATATGCCGAAAAACGTAATCTGTGGCTGCAAAATCAGCAAGTCCCGAATATAGTCCATTTTATCCTGAATGGTGAACAAATCCCGTTCCACCGCACGGAAAGAGCTGCGGACATGGTCAACCTTAGACTCCTTTCGCTGCATGACTTCCTGAAAAGCCAGATACAAATCCTCCATGGTCACACCCATGAGAAAGTCTTCCAAGGGCTGATCTTCTTCCCGGCGCAGTTTGGCAATTGCCTTATCCGCAGGCTTATACAGCAGTCTGGCAGCTTCTTCCGCCCTTGCCTTCCATTCTGCCGTTACGCCCTTGATCTTCTTATATTCCAGCAGACGTTCCACCAGTTCCGCACGGGGGTCTGGTCCTTCTTCCTCTGCTTCTTTCTTAGGTTTCGGCAACAACAGCTTGCTTTTGATTTCCAAAAGAGTTGCCGCCATCACCAAAAATTCACTCATGCCATCCATGTTGCGGTCCTCTGCCGCATCCAGATAGGCAAGATACTGGTCTGTCAAAGAAGCAATGGGAATATCATAAATATCAATTTCATTTTTCTCAATCAGATGATACAAAAGGTCCATAGGACCTTCAAAGGCATCCAGCCGTATGGTCACTTGCTCCATAGCTTCACTTCCTTACAGAATAAAGAACAGATGCCCCAAAAACTGAATGACACCATAAGTGATGTTTCCGAAAATGTTTCCGAAGAAGCCCAAAAACAGCAGGAACAGGAAAATCATCTGAATCATTTTTTCATACTGCAAATAGCTGAAATATTTATTTGCGGGCAATACCACAGAAAGCACCTTCACGCAGTCCATGGGAGATACGGGCAGAATGTTGTATACCGCAATACCTACATTGTAAAAGCAAAGATAATTCAGGATATTTGCCACGTGATGATTGACATTGCCGCCAAAATTCACATATACGCCCAAAAATACCATACCCAGCAGCAGATTCACCACAGAAGGCAAAATAGCTACCAGCAGGGTGTCCCGCTTTCTGTTTTTGTAGTACAGCCCACTGGTTTCCACAGGTTTCCCCCAGCCGAAGCCGCCTGTGTAAAACAGCAGCAAAAACCCGATAGGTTCAAAATGTTTCAAAGGATTCAGTGTCAGTCTTCCCTGACTTTTGGGTAAGTTGTCCCCCATGGCGGAAGATGCCAACGCTCTGACAAATTCATGCATGGTAGTGGCCACCAACAGCCCCGGAATGCTCCAAAGAAATGCCAATAAATAGTTATTCATGTATTCAATTCCTTTCTGTATCGGATTCCTTCCCTATGGTATGATACCAGACTTTCCGCGGCAAGTCAAATCAGGGTTTGCCCGTTTTTTGCAAAAAATCCCCATTGTTTTTTGCAAAGCTCGCTTGACATTTTTTGCAAAGTAAACTATACTAAAATTGCAAAGCAAACTTTGCAAAGGAGGTACCTATGAAAACACGCATCCAAGAGCTGAGAAAACAGCGCAAATTATCACAGGAGGAACTGGCAAACCACGTAGGCGTTACGCGCCAGACTATCACTTCTCTGGAAGTGGGAAAATACACCGCCTCTCTCCTCCTTGCCCATAAAATCGCCAAGTTTTTTGGCATGACCATTGAAGAAGTCTTTTTGTTCGAGGAGGAGGATGAATCATGAAATTTGAAAAGAAACTCAAAATACAGCTTACCTGCGGCTTTCTCTGGATTTGTTTAGGCATATTGGCTTGCGTAGCTGCTTTTAGCGGTAAAGTTTCTTCCGGTTATCCCCTCACCTACTGTGCAGGCACCGGCGGCGGACTCATTGCCATTGGCTTTATCCATATTATCAAGTCCATCCGGCTTCTAAAAAATGAATCCCTGCGGAAAAAAGAAGAAATCCGCATCTATGACGAACGAAATATTTTCATTCAAAAGCAGATTTACAGCCTGCATAGTCTGTTTTCATTGGTTCTGCTTTATGTGGCAACCCTTTGGGCTGCTTTGCAAAAACCAGAACTTTTGATTCCTTTCCTTCTGCTGATGCTGGCAGATGTGGCACTGCTGTTTTTGGCAGCCATTTACTGCAACATTCGCAATTCCTGTGAGTAAAGGAGGTCATTTCCATGAAAAATAAAAAATTTGAACAAACCGTGAAACAGAATCTTATTGCTTCTGGCGTAATGTTTGTAATCTTTTCTGCTGTTTATATCCTTGCAAAAATGGGTGTCCTCAATGATTCCCCTTTTTCTTCTCTGGGCATTTCCGGCGCCATCTGTTGTATTGTCACATTTATCCGCAATAAAACACTCTTTCACAACAAGGAAAAATGGGCAAAAGCCGAAGTTGCCGTTATGGATGAACGAAATATCTTCATCGAAAAACAGGCATACAGCGCTTATACCATGCTTTCTCTTGTTTGCCTATTTGCTGCCATTCTTGTCTGCGGCATTATAGCACCTCAAATTGCAGAAATCCTCATCTGGGTACTGGCTGGGAACGCTGTGATTATCGTAGGATGTATCTTCTACTATTCTAAAAAATACTAATTCCATCATCAGAAAAAGGCTTTGAAGTCCTGCACTCCAAAGCCTTTCTTTTTACCTTAACACCACCCTGCCAACATCCGCCGCAGCATGGTATCCACATTTGCCTTTTCTACATTTTCTCCTGCGGTCAGTTCCACTCGCCCTACTTCTTCTCCATCACGAAGATATACCAGTTCACCAACCTTTGTACCTGCTTCCACAGGTGCGGAAACCGCCGGTAAAAGTTCTGTTTTGGTTTCCCATTGGGCTTCTTTTCCTTTTGGCACCAATACGGAAATTTCTTCCGCTACTACCGCTTCCACCGTATCCGTCATGCCTTTCTCCACTGGCACTTCTCCCATGGCATAGCCTTTTTCTCGCCCTTTTTCAATAGCGTAATTGGCAAAACCATAGTCCAAAAGCTGCATCACTTCCCGGAAACGGACTTTATAATCCGGTGCAGCCATAACAACAGCAATGAGCCCCATGCCGTCCCGTTCTGCTGTTCCTGACAGACAGTACAGCGCATTGCCTGTGGAGCCAGTTTTCAGTCCCGTTGCACCATCATACCACTGAATCAGTTTGTTGGTATTGGTCAAACCAAAGGTTTCTTCCCCGCGCCTTGTTTTATGTACGATGCTATCCTGCCATGTGGTGGTATATTCCTTGATTTCCGGGAAATTTTCCATCAATTCCCGGCTCATGAGTGCGATGTCGTAGGCGCTGGACACATGCCCTTCTGTATCCAACCCGCAGGCATTGACAAAGTTCGTATCCTCCATGCCCAATTCCTTTGCCCGTTCATTCATTTTCTGGACAAAGGCTTCCTCGCTGCCTGCCAGAAATTCCGCCATGGCAACAGCCGCATCGTTGGCAGAAGCAATGGCAATGGATTTTGTCATGTCTGCCGCTGTCTGGGTTTCCCCTTCTTCCAGAAATACCTGAGAACCGCCCATGGATGCCGCATGCTCACTGACCTGTACCGTGTCTGTCCAGTCAAACTTTCCATCTCGTTCTCCTTCATAAATGAGCAGCAGTGTCATAACTTTCGTAACACTGGCAGGTGGCAGAGCTTCATGGCTATTCTGTTCATACAAAATGGTGCCCGTATCTTCTTCCATGAGCAGGGCGCTTTTGGAAGTCAGCCCAAGGTCTGTCAGGTTTTCATACTGCTTTTCTGCCGCCAATGCAGGCAAACAGCAGCCAACACTAAAAAGCAGCGTGAGGACTGCTGTCAAAACTCTATGCCTCATGTATTTTTCCCTCCATATTCGTCATTACTAAACTTTATGTCCGAATCCTTCGGGATATGTCTGTTTTACAATTCCACAGGCACAGGCGCATCTAAGCAAAATCCTGTTTCCCATACCTTGCAGTCATAAGCCAATACTTTTACGCCTGCCCTCGCTGCCTTTCGCAGTGCTTCCGCAAATTTTGGGTCACGAGCTTCATGGGGACAGAAAACGGAAACGCCTTTCATCTGCACCAGAAACAGCACCGCACTCTCGTAGCCTTTTTCCACCGCTCCTGCCAGTTCCAGCAAATGTTTTGCGCCTCTCTCTGTGGGAGCGTCTGGAAACATGGCAACACCATCATCCTCCAGTGTCACCCCTTTCACTTCCAGAAAGCCTTTCCGCTCTCCCGCTTCATAATACACGTCGAAACGGGAACCACCGAATTTCACTTCCCGTTTTACAAAGGTCACTTCGCCAATTTCTCGTATCTTTCCTTCTGCTAAAGCCTCTGCTGCCACCGCATTGGGTGCCTGTGAATCCATATTCACCAGCATATCCCCTTTGTAGACAGCAATAAGGGAATGTTTTGTTTTCCGGTTTGCATTGCCGCTTTCCTCCAGAAATACCCTTGCCCCTTCCTGCAACAATTCCCGGCATCTCCCTGTATTTTTCACATGCACCAGTTCTCTTTTTCCATCCAGTTCCACTTCCGCCAGAAAACGATTGGGGCGTTTGTAAAATACAGCTTCTCTGATTTGATTCTGATATTCCATTTGGTTCCTCTTTTCTATGTAATGAGAGGTTTCCCTCTCAATAATTGGTCGCTTTCCGCTCAAAATATGCTTTGGGATGTTTGCAGACAGGACAGGCTTCCGGCGGCACTTCCCCAACATGGACGTGTCCGCAGTTGCGGCATACCCATACTGTCTTGGCGTTATCCTTGAACACCTGATCATTTTTGATTCTTTCCAGCAGCATAGCGTATCTTGCCTCATGCTCTTTTTCCACAGACGCCAGATTCTGGAAAAACATAGCGATTTCCGGATAGCCTTCATCTTTGGCGATGGTGCTCATGTCCTGATAAATGGAAGTCCATTCCTCATGTTCCCCCGCAACGCCTGCGGTCAGATTGGCTTCTGTGGTGCCAATGCCGTTTAAGAAACGGAAAATCTGTTTGGCATGCTGCCGTTCATTATCTGCTGTTTCCTTAAAAATGGCGCCGATCTGTTCATAGCCTTCTTTTTTCGCCTGACTGCTGTAAAAATCGTATTTATTGGCAGCCATGGATTCCCCCGCGAATGCGGCAAGCAGATTTTGTTCTGTTCTTGTACCACTCAAGTTCATACCGTAAAAACTCCTTTCTGTCAAGTCCTTCTTTCTCAGTTTGTCCCCATTTTTCCAAAACATACATTTTCCCACATGGTTTTGAAAAAAAGCTGTTTTCTTGCAAAACAGTGTGATATGATAAAAATCGAAATTTTAACAGAAACAATCAGGAGGTTTTTATGAAGCAATCTACAAAACAACTGACCGTCAGTGCTCTGCTGTTTGCGCTGGGACTGGTACTGCCCTTTTTGACAGGACAGGTTCCGCAGATTGGCAACATGCTGCTGCCCATGCACTTTCCAGTTTTTCTCTGTGCATTTCTTTGCGGATGGCAATATGCGCTGTTTTTAGGCTTTCTGCTGCCCATTTGCCGCAGCATGATTTTCGGCATGCCCCATATGTTCCCTGTTGCCATTGCCATGGCATTTGAACTGGCAGCCTATGGACTCATTGCAGGGCTGATTTATGGACGTTCCAAACAAAAATCCACAGCTTCTCTGTACATCGCCCTGATTTCCGCCATGATTCTTGGACGCGTGGTATGGGGCATTGTAGAAGTTCTGCTGCTTGGCATTGGCGAAAACGCCTTCACTTGGCAGATGTTCCTTTCCGGTGCCTTACTGGAAGCTATCCCCGGTATCATACTGCAATTGATCCTGATTCCCGGTATTCTGGTGGCATTGCGCCGCAGCGGACATTTTCCGCTTTGAACATACAAAAAGACCATAGGAACCTATGGTCTTTTTTATATTAAATCAATGTATACAGCTTCGGAAAAATTTCGATACTCCGTTTCAAAATGCCTGTCATATATGCAATGGCAATGCCATAATTGGTAAAGGGAATCCCTGCGTCAGCGGCACATTTCTGGCGATACGCCACTTCCCGCTCATTGAGCATGCATCCGCCGCAATGAATCACCAAACGGTATGGCGATAAATCCTCAGGGAAATCCTTACCGGAAGTATGCACCAATTCCAGCTCTTTTCCTGTATGCTGCCGCAGCCAACGAGGAATCTTCACAGTTCCGATGTCTTCACATTGTCTGTGATGGGTGCAGCCCTCACAAATCAGGACTTTATCCCCATCCTGCAATGTTTCTATGGCTGCCACACCCTGCACGGCGCCTTCCAGAAATCCTTTGTACCTCGCCATGAGAATGGAAAAGGATGTCAGAGGAATATCTAACGGCGTATCTTTGCTGACTTGTGCAAATGCCTGACTGTCCGTAATGACCATAGCCGGCTTTTTCGCCAGACTTTCCAATGTGGTTTTCAGTGTATTTTCTTTCGTTACCACAGGAATGGCATCCGCTTCCAGCAAATCCCGAATGGTCTGCTGTTGAGGCAGAATGAGCCGTCCTTTGGGGGCAGAGCTGTCGATAGGAGTCA
Organism: Anaerotignum lactatifermentans; assembly: GCF_014982935.1. Classification (NCBI taxonomy): domain Bacteria; kingdom Bacillati; phylum Bacillota; class Clostridia; order Lachnospirales; family Anaerotignaceae; genus Anaerotignum; species Anaerotignum lactatifermentans. Next base: position 30,482 of record NZ_JADCKK010000009.1, read on the forward strand.
CCAGTACCACCAAATCTTCTGCCTTTACCAAGTCTTTTACCAGCATTCGTTCCTTCTGGTTTTCTTTTCCCAATGCGGCAATGCGTTCTTTCAATTCTTCAATGCCTGTTTTCTGAAGGGCACTGACTGCCACTTCATTTTTTCCCGATAAAATGGGCAGTTGCAGGTCACTTTTGTTATAAGCAACGAGGAAAGGAATCTGCTTTTCCTGAAATAAGTCCAAAAGTTCTTCATCGGCTTTCGTTTTCCCTGCCACACTATCTACCACCAGAACAGCACAGTCAATGCGATTGAGAATCTGCTTTGTCCGTTTCACACGCTGCTCTCCCAGTCCACCTTCGTCATCAATACCAGGGGTATCAATGATGAGAACAGGACCAAGGGGCAGCAGTTCCATGGCTTTTGTCACAGGGTCTGTGGTGGTGCCTTTCACTGGTGAAACCACTGCCATTTCCTGATTGGTTACCGCGTTGACTAAGCTGGATTTGCCTGCGTTGCGGCAGCCAAAAAAACCGATTTGCACCCGTTCTGAAGATGGTGTATCCTGTAAACCCATAAAAACCTCCTGCCTTTAGAATCGGAAATCCCGATTTCCTTTTTCGATTTCCTGCAAATGATGCACAGTAATTTCTCTGACTTTTTCTTTGGGAATATTCCCCAGTTCTTTCTGAATCAAGGCTTCCCCGATTTTCTTTGTATCTGGTGAAGCATAATCCTCCAGATATTCTTTCAGGGTCATAAGGGCGTTGGGATGGCAGCAGTTCTGAATCTGCCCGCTCTTACACAGACTCATGAAGCGGTCACCGGTACGACCTTCCCGATAGCATGCGGTACAGAAACTGGGAATATAGCCCAAATCCATAAGCCAATGTACCACTTCGTCCAATGTACGTTTATCACTCACATCAAACTGTTCGGAATTTTCATCCTCCGGTTCTTCTTCACAATAACCGCCTACGCTGGTACGAGAGCCGCCGCTGATCTGAGAAACGCCCAGATGCAGTGCCCGTTCCCGGACTTCCTTGCTTTCTCTTGTGGAAATGATCATGCCTGTGTAAGGCACCGCAATGCGGATACATGCAATGATTTTTGCAAAAATTTCATCATCAATGCCATTGTCAAAAGCATCGGGGTCGATATCGTCAGCACGTTTCACACGAGGCACACTGATGGTATGAGGACCCACACCATGTACGGCTTCCAGATGTTCCGCGTGCATCAAAAGTCCCGCAAATTCATAAGCATACCGTTCCAGACCGAACAATACCCCCAGACCTACATCGTCAATGCCGCCCTCCATGGCTCTGTCCATGGCTTCAGTGTGATAAGCGTAGTTATGTTTCGGACCTGTGGGATGAAGCTGTTCATAGCTTTCTTTATGATAAGTTTCCTGGAACAAGATGTATGTACCGATGCCTGCTTCTTTCAGCATCCGATATTCTTCCACAGTAGTTGCCGCAATGTTCACATTCACACGACGGATAGCACCATTTTTATGCTGAATGGAATAAATAGTCTTGATACATTCCAGAATGTATTCAATGGGGTTGTTAACTGGGTCTTCCCCTGCTTCCAGCGCCAAACGTTTATGCCCCATATCCTGCAAAGCCATGACTTCTTTGACAATTTCTTCTTGTGTCAGTTTTTTCCGGGCAATATGTTTGTTTTTGGCATGATAAGGGCAGTACACACAGCCATTGATACAGTAATTAGACAAATACAAAGGCGCAAACATGACAATACGATTGCCATAAAAATCTTTTTTCAACTGTTCTGCCAAAGTGTAAATCTGCTGGATTTTATCGGGCATTTCACATGCCAGCAGTACAGAAGCTTCTCTGTGGGTAAGACCTTTGCGCAGTTTTGCCTTTTCCAAAATTGTGTCGATGAGTTTTTCATTGTTCTTGTTTTCCTGGGCATAAGCCAAAGTGTCCAGAATTTCTTCGTGGGAGATAAATTCCTCCGCTTTCATTGATTTGGGATCATACATATTCTTTTCTTCCTTTCTTCTAGGTCAGATTTCTCTTTCCTGTCAGTGATTTTGTTTTTTTAACATAGGGCTGTCACCTCTGGCGATGGCAACAGTATAGCCCATATCCGCCAGTTCTTTTTTCAGCCATTCAATCTGCTCTGCCGCTTCCGTCCCCATGATACGCTTGTTGTCATAAAGGGTATACTTTTTCCTGGCTTCCATGGGGGAAAGGTTTGGCATAATGACATTTGCACCACAGACAATGCCCCATTCCTTTCCCGGCGGCAAAAGCGTCCGCAATGCCGTTGTAGAGGGCAGCAGCACCTTCGGCAAAAGCAGACGTATGACAGCAAGCAAAAACAACGTCAGCTCTCCCGAACCGTTTTCATATTGGGCAAAAGGCGTATCTTTCTGAGAAAGAAAAGGACCAATGCCTACCATATGGGGTTGAAATTCCTTCAAAAACCGAAGGTCTTTCACCAGATACTCCAATGTCTGATGGGGCGAGCCCACCATAAAGCCACATCCCACCTGATAGCCAATTTCCTTCAAATCCCGCAAGCACCGCATACGGTTTGCAAAATCCATATCAGATGGATGGAGCATAGCATAATGGGATGCTGTTGCTGTTTCATGGCGCAGCAGATACCGATTGGTACCAGCGGCAAAAAGCTTTTCATAGCTTTCCCGACTGCGTTCCCCTACGGAAAGGGTGATGGCGCAGTCGGGATGATTTTTTCGGATGGCAGATACCAAATGGCACAGACGTTCATCGTCATACCACATATCCTCGCCGCCTTGGAGCACAAATGTGCGAAATCCCAAGGCATAACCAGCCTGGCACGCCTCCAGAATTTCTTCTTCCGTCAGGCGGTATCTCTCCGCCTTTCGGTTGCTTTTGCGGATACCGCAATAATAGCAATCATTTTTGCAGATGTTGGAAATTTCCAGCAATCCGCGGATATAGATTTCTTTGCCAAAAACCTCCTGACAAAGTTTTTGGGCTTCTTCCTGCACAAAAGACGCCACTTCCTGCCGATGTTCCAGAAGATAGAGCAGTTCTTCTTCCGAAAGATCGTGTTCCGTGACCAGTTTTTCGGCTAAATTTGCCGCAAAACTCATGCCTTCACGCCAGAATATACAGTCTTGGACTGGATGCCGGGCAGGTTGCCGATTTTGCCGGACAAAGCGGAAATCACATCCTGAGGAGCATCAATGGCAATACTGATAATGTTCACTTTTTTCTCACGATAGGGAATGCCCATTCTGCCGATGATGTATTCCCGGTATTCGTGGAGTGTTTCGTTGAGCACATCTACAGACGCTTCCTGTTCCACAACGATGCCAATGACCGCAATTCTGCTTTCTTCATTTTTTGTTTCCATATTTCCATACCTCCTATTGGTTTGATAAAAGAAAAACCGTACCACGAAAGGTACGGGAAAAAGGGCATAGCTGCCCTGTATTTCCATACTGTACCTTCCGCCGCAAATTTCTTTTTGGTGTCAGGAACCCATGGGTTCGATATGTTATGAAAAATCATATACTGCACATTGATTCTACCATAACCGCCCCTGTAATACAATGATTTTATCATGCCCACAAAATATACGGAAATACAAAAAGACTGAACCATATTGTCCAGTCTTTTATACTTTTACATTTCTCTGATTCTCTCCTGTATCAGCCGCCCTACCGTATCGGCAAACCAGCTGACAGAGCGGATTCTTGCCAATTCTCTGCCATAAATCTTATGGGCTGCCGGCAAGTCCCGATCATTTCCCGTAAAGACAGAAATGACCCAAACGCCTTTTCTTCTGAGGCGGCTCACTTCCTCTGCCACATCCTGCACACCGGCTTCTCCGCCGTAATCTTTGGGCAGATGGAGTCCTTCTTTTGACGGCATGGGCTGATCGTCATTTGGATGGGCATCAGAAAGGATGATGAGCATTTTGTGTTCGCTTCTCTCCTGTTCCATGAGGTAGTCTGCCGCCCGCAATGCCAAACCATCCCGGTTCCAGCCAGCCGCCAGAAAATGAAGAATATCTTTATTTCTGGAAGTGTCATGGTAATCCCTCAGAACCTGCATGACCGTACAGCCACTGACACTGCTGAAAGCGCTTACCCGCACAGGGATATTACACCGTGTGAGGCTTTCCGCAATGATAAAGCCCTGTGTTGCCACTTTCGCCTGCTGTTCTCGCTGGGAAGCAGAACCATCCAATAAAATATCTACCGTCAGAGTATCCAGCTGGCTGTCCGATGTTTTCTCAAATATCCGCTCATCATGAAGATATACATTCCGCCATACCTTCCCTGCCAGCAGATTTCCGGCACGAGTGCGGTACACCGTGGGTTCCAGCTGCAATAATATGGCATTGCGTATGCGTTCTGTCAGTTTATTGACTGCCAGCATGGTCTGGCTTTCGTTTGCCTGAAAATAAGCTTCATTGGCTTCTCGCTGTTTCTCAGCAAATTCCCGCTGTTCTGCCGCTTCTCTGGTCAGTTCTCCTGTTTCTGTAAATTCACCACGGGTAAAATGCAGCAGACATTCCCGATGGGCTTCTGTACAGAGTTTCTTTTCGATTTCTTCCATTTCCGCTGTGGAAAACATGGATTTTCCAAAACAGCTTTCCACATAAGCACGCACCACCTTGGCACTAGGTCTGGAAAATGTCAGACGTTGATACAGCTTTCTCGCTTTGCCCATGAGGGAATCCTTCTCCTCTGTGGTTTTGCCTTCCCAGTCAATACGCCGCAAAGCACTGCCTGCCCGTCTTCCCCAGCCTTTTGGCCAGAAAAACGGAGAATCACTGATATGACCGCCCAGTTCTTCAAACTCTTTGAAATGCCCTTTGAAAAAATACTGATTCAGCAGACGGTCCATACGGTCTGTCACCTGTTCTGTGTTACAGTCCGCGGGAAATTCCAAAGCATCCAGTATTTTTCGTTTTTCTTCGTCCAGATCATCTGCCTGACCCAATATACGCTGGCAATGAGCACGCTTCAAATCCCACAGCAAAGATTCCACCACATGATCTTTGGGTCTTGCCAGAAATTTTTCCGCATAAGCCCGCCGCAGTTCTGCCATAGCAGGACGTTCATCTTTGGCTTTGCCGAACACACAGTTTTCCAGCCCCAGCCACAGCAGTTCCACATACAGTTCCCCATCCTGTTTACGTTGGAGATAGGTAAACATTTTATCCAATATTTCAAACTGAAAATAATGATATACGGCACCAATGACCGTATTGAAATAAAAATCCGCGTCGCCGTCCTCATCAAAGGCAACATACACCGGCTGCAGGGAATAATCCTGTGCGGCGTTCCAAATCTGATTGACGGCACGACGCTCCGCAATCTCTCTGTTTTTCATCAGCGATCACCAAACAGCTTTCCATAGTCCAGATCCTGCGGAATTCTTGCGGCAATGGCATCTGCCACCAACTGCCGTTCAAAGGGATCGAATGCTTTGTTGATGATACCCATTTCCAGTGCACGAACCGCTTTCAGACCTTTTTCCATCAAATGAATGGATGCCATAAGCCCACGCAGATCAAGAGCCTTTGTGGAAATTTCTGCGTTATCGCATTTTGTTTCCAATTCTCGAAACAACGCGGCAAACTGTTCTGCCCATTTATCTTTCAGTGTAGGGAATTCCCGTTTCAACAGCTTCCGCAGGTTTTCCTCGGAAATAACCGGCATATTGATGACTACAAAACGGGACGCCAGCGCTTCATTCAGTTCTCTGGTACCGGCATAGCCATAGTTCATGGTAGCAATGAAGCGGGTCGCTTCATGCAGAGGAATTCTGTCATACCCCGGCACATCAATGGAGCGACGGAAGTCCAATGTTGCATGGAGCACTGCCAAAGACTCGTTTTTCGCCATATTGATTTCATCCAGCACGCCGAAACCACCCATATGGGCACAGCGGCTGATGGGTCCTTCACGGAATACTACCTGATTATCCCGGAATGTGTCTGTTCCAATGAGGGAAGCGGCATCCACATTCACATAAAAAGAAATATCCCAAGACGGTCTGCCGAATGCTGCTGCCAGATTTTCCGCCAATACGTTTTTGCCAGTTGCCTTCGGACCGGACAGCAGCAAATTTTCCCCACATAACAACGCTGCTGCCGCTTCTTCCCAGATTTCCTTGCCATAATATAAAAAACGGGGCACCGGTACACGACCTGCCACAGAAGCATCCACTTCATGACTTTCGCGGAACTTCTGGATTTCCTTCAGCAGGCTGACGCTGACCCCTTCTGTCTGTAATTCTTCTTCCATGTGCCACATAAAAAATTCCTCCTCTTTGGTTATGGACTCATTGTAACATGTAAAGTTATGTGCATATTTCCGAAAATTTTATACTTTTTGTCATTTTGCCTGTTGACATTTTCAGAATCCGTGTATATACTGTTCTCGTAAAAAGAAAACAGGGGAGCTCAATGGATTGGGCTGAGAGGAAGTTTTGCTTCGACCCTTACACCTGATTTGGATAATGCCAACGTAGGAATCGACAGAATGAATTTTCGGGAGATGCGTTGCATCTCCCTATTTTTATTGCGTACAGACAGACCAAAGCCAGAACTTTTTACGGAAACAGAATATTGGCAGCGTTGAGAGTGAACAAGAGTTCATGAAGGGGTGCACCACCACGGGTGTATTTCTTTGTGAGCTCTTTTTTCTTGTCGCTGCTGGAAAGGAGGCTTCTGAATGATCACCATTAACGGGAAAACATTGACCCTGTCCGCACCTATGACTCTGGGTGCGTATCTTGACGAAAACAACTACCGCCGCACTTATATCGCAGTGGAAAAAAACGGAGAAATCCTGCCTAAAAGCGAATACGACACCACATATCTCAATGACGGCGATAAAATCGAAATTGTCAGTTTTGTAGGAGGCGGCTGATCATGCACCCATTTACGAAAAAAGAAATCTATGAAGCATTGGTGGAACGCCACACAGCAGCCTATCAGGAAAAGCTGGATGCCGGGCATGTTGCCATTGCAGGACTAGGCGGACTTGGTTCCAATGTTGCCTTCGCACTGGCACGCCTTGGTGTGGGACATCTACACCTCATTGATTTTGACCGTGTAGACCTGACCAATCTGAATCGCCAGCAATATCTGCTGCGCCATGTGGGCATGTATAAAACAGATGCTCTGAAAGAACAGCTGCTCCAGATCAATCCTTATCTGGACATCACCACAGACTGCGTAAAGGTAACCAGTGAAAATCTGAAAACCCTTTTTGCCGATGCGGACATCATCTGCGAAGCTTTTGACAACGCAGAAACAAAAGCCATGTTTGTCAACGGCATACTGGAATGGTTTCCCCAGAAAAAACTGGTCTGTGCTTCCGGCATGGCAGGCTTCGGCAGCAGCAACACCATCCATACCCGAAAGATTGGCAGCAATTTTTATCTCTGCGGCGACGAAACCACCGATATTGCCCATGGACAATGCCTCATGGCGCCCAGAGCCGCACTCTGCGCTGCCCATGAATCCAATATGATCGCCCGTCTGCTTCTGGGCGAAGAAACCGTATAATATCTGATTTTGGAAGAAAGAAGGAATTTTATCATGCAGAACAATGACAAACTCATTTTAGGCGGACACGAATTTACATCTCGTTTCATCCTTGGTTCCGGGAAGTTTTCTCTGGATCTGGTAAAGGCTTGTGTGGAAAAAGCAGAAGCACAGATCATCACACTGGCTGTACGCCGTGCCAACGAAGGCGGTCTGGCCAACATTCTGGACTATATTCCCGATACCGTTACCCTGCTGCCCAACACTTCCGGCGCAAGAAACGCGGAAGAAGCTGTGCGCATTGCCAAACTTTCCAGAGAACTGGGCTGCGGGAACTTTGTCAAAGTAGAAATCATGCGTGACTCCAAATATCTGCTGCCTGATAACCAGGAAACCATCCGTGCCACAGAAATGCTGGCAAAAGACGGCTTTATCGTAATGCCTTACATGTATCCCGATCTGAATGTGGCAAGAGATCTGGAAAATGCCGGTGCTGCCTGCATCATGCCTTTGGGTGCCCCCATTGGTTCCAACAAAGGTCTGTGCACCAAAGAATTTATTCAGATCCTCATTGACGAAATGAGCCTGCCTATCATCGTAGACGCAGGGATCGGCAGACCTTCTCAGGCTTGCGAAGCCATGGAAATGGGCGCTGCTGCCATCATGGCAAACACTGCTGTCGCCACCGCCGGAAATGTGGAATTGATGGCAGAAGCATTCAAAAAAGCCATTGAAGCAGGACGCAGCGCTTATCTGGCAGGTCTTGGCAGAACCCTGGAAAAAGGCGCTAGTGCATCTTCTCCACTGACAGGCTTTTTGCAGGATTGAGAGGTGAGAGAACATGAGTCAGGAACATTTGAACGAAAGTATTTTAAGTGAAGAAATTCTGGAAGACCAGAAGAAAAACCGCATCGACCATATGACTTATCTGCCCGGCATGGAAGTGCTGGAATCCGATGTAATGGATCAGGTTGTTGCAGCCATAGAAGCTTATGATTACGACAAGTACACAGAAGCAGACGTGCGCCGGGCTTTGGTCCATGACAGCCGTACCCCTGAGGATTTCGCAGCACTTCTTTCCCCTGCCGCACTGCCTTTGCTGGAGGACATCGCCCAGGCAGCCCGTGTGGAAACCAGAAAGCATTTCGGCAACAGTGTATATATGTTCACACCCATTTATATTGCTAACTACTGCGAAAACTACTGCATTTACTGCGGTTTCAACTGCCACAACAAAATCAACCGTGCCCAGCTGAACGAAGAAGAAATCGACAAGGAAATGGCTGCCATTGCCAAAACAGGATTGCAGGAAATCCTGATTCTCACTGGGGAAAGCCGCAGCAAATCCACAGTACAATACATTGGGGAAGCCTGCAAAATCGCAAAGAAATATTTCAAAGTCATCGGTCTGGAAATTTATCCTGTCAACTCCGACGAATACGCATATCTTCACGAATGCGGCGCCGACTATGTGACCGTTTTCCAGGAAACATACAATTCCGATAAATATGAAACACTCCATCTGGCAGGACACAAACGTATTTTCCCTTATCGTTTGAACGCACAGGAACGTGCCCTGAAAGGCGGCATGCGTGGGGTTGGTTTTGCTGCATTGCTGGGTCTGGATGACTTCCGCAAGGACGCTTTTGCTACAGGCTATCACGCTTATCTGCTTCAGCGGAAATATCCCCATGCGGAAATCGCGTTCTCCTGTCCCAGACTGCGTCCCATCATCAACAATGACCGCATCAACCCCATGGATGTTCACGAAACACAGCTTTTACAGGTAGTATGTGCATATCGTCTGTTCATGCCTTTCGCAAACATCACCATTTCCAGCAGAGAATGTGCCCGCGTCCGTGATAATCTGGTAAATATTGCTGCCACCAAAATTTCCGCAGGCGTCAGCACCGGCATCGGCGAACATTCCGAGGAAACCGAAAAGAAAGGAGACGACCAGTTCGAGATCGATGACAGCAGGTCTGTCCAGGAAGTATATGACACACTGCTGAAAAACAATCTCCAGCCGGTCATGAGCGATTATATCTATGTATGATGATGCGTTATTTTCCTATGTCCTTGCGGTGACAAATCGCACCTTAAGCAAACGTCCTTTTCTGGAACAGATAGAAGAAATCTGCAAGCACCATCCCAAAGGTCTGATTCTGCGGGAAAAAGATTTGTCAGAAGCAGAATACACCGCTCTGGCAAAAGATGTATTGGCAATCTGTCAGCGTCATAACGTTTCCTGTATCCTGCACACCTATTTCCGTGCGGCAAAAGAACTGGGCTGTAACGCCATTCATCTGCCCCTCCCCCTGCTCCGTGCCCACAAAGAAGAACTTTCCAGTTTCTCTCATGTGGGAACCTCCATTCACGCACCAGCAGAGGCAGAAGAAGCGGAAAAACTGGGGGCAACTTACATCACCGCTGGGCATATTTACGTCACAGACTGCAAAAAAGGGCTTGCTCCCAGAGGACTTATGTTTCTGGAAGAAGTCTGCCGCAAAGTATCCATTCCTGTTTATGCCATTGGCGGCATCAAAATCAATGAAAAACAGTTACGGGAAATCATAGACTGCGGCGCCAAAGGCGGCTGCATCATGTCTGGCATGATGCAGTTATAATAGCTTACTTTCAAATATTTGATAACATATTCCAAGACAGCAGAAGAGCAGGGATTCTCCACCCCTGCTCTTCTGTTTTTTATCTGTTATTTTATTTTTACTGAAGGAATCAGATTTCCGCGCCGCAGTAACGCAGGAAACGGTCAAATGCCGCCTGACCTTCCGCTGTTCTCTTATACACGCCGGCATCTTCCAAAACCTGCGCAAATACCAGACCGATTTCTTCCTGAATGATACTGTCCAGATTTTCCGCTGTCACAGTATCATATTTTTTCAGGAATTCCCGTGCCCACTGGGCATGGCTGCTGGTTTTTTCGTCTGCTTCCAGATCAGCGCCGGAAAGGATGGCTTCTTTCAGGCACTGCATTTCTTCTTTCAGTCTGGCAGGCAGTACCGCAAGACCCATAACCTCAATCAAGCCAATGTTTTCTTTCTTGATGTGGTGCAGATGGCTGTGAGGATGGTACACACCCAGAGGATGTTCTTCTGTGGTGATGTTATTGCGCAGTACCAAATCCAGTTCGTATTTGTCACCGCGTTTTCTTGCAATAGGTGTGATGGTATTATGAGGTTCTCCATCTGTTTCCGCAAAGATAAAGGCATCTTCGTCTGTATAACCACGCCAATTTTTCAGAATCATATCCGCGCAGTCAATCAAACGATGATGGTCTTTATGAGAAATACGAATAACGGACATAGGCCATTTCACAACGCCCATTTCCACATCTTCAAAACCCTTGCAGACTGCTTTCCGTTCCACTTCTGCCCGTTCCATAGCGAAGGTATAACGTCCGCCCTGGAAATGGTCATGGGACAGGATAGAACCGCCTACGATAGGCAGGTCTGCGTTGGAGCCTACAAAGTAATGCGGCAGGAAGTTAATGAAATCGAACATTTTCGCAAAAGCATTTCTGTCGATTTTCATAGGTACATGCTGTCCATTAAACACGATGCAGTGTTCATTGTAATACACATAGGGAGAATACTGGAAAAACCAGTCATTTCCCGCAATCCGCAAAGGAATGATGCGGTGGTTTTCTCTGGCGGGATGGTTCACCCGACCAGCATAACCTTCATTTTCCCGACAAAGCATACATTTGGGATAACCGCTCTGAGGAGCCAGTTTCGCTGCCGCAATGGCTTTGGGGTCTTTTTCCGGCTTAGACAGGTTAATGGTGATGTCGATTTCACCGTATTCTGTCATGGTTTTCCAACGCATATCCTTTTTGATGCGGTATCTGCGGATGTAGTCTGTATTACAGCTAAAGTCATAATACCAGTCTGTTGCTTTTTCCGGGTTTTCTGCATGAAGTTCACGGAATTTCCCAATGACTTCTCTGGGGAAAGGTGTCATGACACCCATAAGTTTTGTATCAAACAAATCTTTATATACGATGCTGTCAGGAATCAGTTTCCGTTTGCAGGCATCTTCCAACAGAACAGCCAGAATGGTTTCCAAATCTGTTTCCGCTTCGCCTGTGGGTTCTTCATAAGCATCCAGTTTCATTTCGTCTATCAAGCGGTTGATGACATAAGGCACATCTGCCTCTGTAATCAGCCCTGTTCTGACGCCGTAGAGCGCCAAATCTCGAATTGCTTTATATACCATGTCTTTCCCCTTTCTCAAAAACCATTGGGGTGATTTTTGTGCCAATTCCATGCTGTGGAAATGATTTCTTCCAGACTGTCATGCTGAGGGTTCCAGCCCAGCACTTTTTTCGCTTTCTCACTGGAAGCAATGAGCTGTGCGGGGTCACCGGCACGACGTGCCACTTCTTTGGCAGGAATGGGATGACCTGTTACTTTTCTTGCGGTTTCGATAACTTCTCTTACGGAGAAACCAACGCCATTGCCCAGATTGAAGATATCACTCTGACCGCCTTTCAGCAGATAATCTACAGCCAGAATATGCGCATCCGCCAAGTCTGTTACATGGATGTAGTCACGGATACATGTGCCATCGGGTGTGGGATAGTCATTGCCGAAAATGCTGATAAATTCACGCTGACCGTTAGGCACCTGCAAAATCAGGGGAATCAAATGGCTTTCGGGATTATGTGCTTCCCCGATATTGCCGCTGACATGGGCGCCGCAAGCGTTGAAGTAACGCAGGGATACATAACGCAGACCTGTTGCGTTGCCTGTCCATTTGAACATTTTTTCCATTGCCAGTTTTGTTTCGCCGTAAGGGTTGGTGGGTTCTGTACGGTCGTTTTCCAGAATGGGTACCCGTTCAGGTTCGCCATATGTAGCAGCTGTGGAGGAGAACACAAATTTATCCACGCCATTAGCCACCATAACTTCCAGCATATCTCTTGTTTTGCTCAGGTTGTTTTCATAATATTTCAGGGGATTTTCCACGCTTTCCCCTACCAGAGAATAAGCAGCAAAATGAATAACCGCTTCGATATTTTCTTTCTGGAATACATCGTTTAAGAAAGGTTTGTCGGAAATATCGCCTTTGTAGAACTTTGCGTCAGGATGTACCGCTTCTGCGTGTCCTGTTTCCAGATTATCCACAACTACTACTTCTCTGCCTGCTTCACACAGAGCATACACCGTATGAGAACCGATATAGCCTGCGCCACCCAATACCAAAATTGCCATAGAGCATCCCTCCTGTTTTTCTCAAACCTTCATCAATTCTGTACCACCTGCGGGACGAATGGACAGCACATGGCATCTGCCCTTACCCACAGCTTTTTCCATCTGTTCCACAAAACCTGCCAGCATTTCCTGAGGCACAAAAGCCTGAATGGTGCCGGCAAAACCACCGCCATGAACACGGTAAGCACCTTTACCTGCCAATGCCGCTTCACAAGCTGCCAAAGCATATGCAACTTCCTGATGCTGTACACTGCCGGAAACATACACGTTCTGCAGATACATGAAAGAAGAATAGCCGGATTCTTTTACCAGAGATAAGAACTTGTCAAAATCTCCTGCTTCCAGAGCTGCTGCTTCGTCAATGGCTCTCTGATTGTCTTTCAGGAAATGGTAGGCGCGCAGTGTTGCCCGGTCGCCTGCTTTTTCCCGAACAGCAGCCATATCTGTCAAAAAGTCTGCCAGAGCCACTTCCCGCAGCACTTCTTTGCCGAAGTGTGCCGCTACCTGACGCATTTCCATGGGAATAGCGGAATATTCATCGGACAAATCCGCATGGTCTGCGCCGCTGTCAATAATACACAGTGCATAGCCTGCTTTTGTGAAATCAAAATCCAGTTTTCTTACGATGGGATTTGCGTTATCCCGGAAATCAATGGCAACAACGCCGCCTACGGAAGAGGCTGTCTGGTCCATCAAACCACTCATTTTGCCAAAGTACACATTTTCCGCATACTGACCAATCTGTGCGATTTCCACAGGTGTCAATTTATTTTCACAATACAGTGCGTTGATGACTGTTCCCACCAGCACTTCGTAAGCCGCAGAAGAAGAAATGCCAGAGCCTTTCAGTACATTGGAAACGGTATACATATCCAAGCCGCCCAATGTATAGCCCATCTGTGTGATTTTGGAAGCCACCCCACGAATGAGAGAAGCTGTTGTGTTGATTTCTTCTTTTTTTACTTCCAGATCATCCAGAGAAATTTCCTCCATGCCGTAGCCTTCGGAGAAAATACGGATGATGCGGCTGTCATTTTTTGCTGCCGCGCCGAAAATATCCAAATCGACTGCTGCTGCCAATACACATCCATGCTGATGGTCTGTATGGTTGCCGCCGATTTCCGTTCTGCCGGGTGCGCTGAAAAAACGTTCTGCTTCTTTGCCAAATGTATCTGCAAAGCCTTTTTCTGCATCTGCCATCCGTCCCAGATAAAAATCCGGCTGTGCTTCAAAACGGGGATAAGCTGCCAAAAGGCTTTCTTTGTTCCAAGTTTGTTTCATGGTGTTCCTCCTGTTTTATCGATAAATAACCCCTGCCGCAATGGCAACGACCAAAGCAACTGCAATGACTGCCACCACAATATTCATGGTCTTTAAGGAAACATTGATATGGGAATACAGGTTATATTTCGCACCTGTAAAAGCACTTTCTTTTTGTTTCAGTTCAATTTCTTTTTCTTCCAGAGCTTTTTCCCGTTCTTCCAGTTCATGTATCCGCTGCTCCAGTTCCTCCGGGTTTACAGGTTTTTGTGTATCTGTCACAAAATCCCTCCTTTGTTTTTATGGCTTCAAATTGCAACAATTCCCCCGTAGTCAAACGGGGGAATTTTCCTATCACATCTTACCGAAAAAATTATTTTTTTGCAATATACTTACGTACGTCGATGGCAACGGCCAGAATGATGATCAGACCTTTGATGATGTACTGCAGATATGCGTTAACGCCCAGATAGTACAGGCTGTAGTTGATTACCTGCAGGATGATAACACCAATCAGGATACCGGGGATGGTACCAACACCACCGGAGAAGGATACACCACCGATAACGCAGCCGGAGATCGCGTCCAGGTCATAGTTGGTACCTGTAGCTGTTGTTACGCTCTGGATACGACCAGCTTCCAGGAAAGCTGCGATACCGTAGAGGATACCAGCTACCAGATAAATCATCATGATGTTTTTCGCTACGTTTACACCGGATACGGCAGCCGCTTCAGGGTTACCGCCGATAGCGAACATGTTTTTACCCAAAGTGGTTTTATTCCATACAAACCACATAATTACCGCACAAATTACCATGAAGTAAACCAGATGAGGAATACCCAGCCAGTAGCCGTTTACCAGTTCGATATATCTAGGGTCCAGGCTGGCAATAGGCTGTGCGCCGCCCTTCTGGCTATCGATGTACAGACACAGAGCACCATATGCTATGAGCTGCGTACCTAACGAAATAATAAATGCATGCATGTGCAGTTTTGCCACGCCAAAACCATTCAGCAGACAGAAAGCCACGCAAACCACGATGGACAGCAGCAGAGGCAGAACCAGTGGCAGGGGTTCTGTAATCTGAGGATACATACGGGATGCATATGTAACACTCTGCAATAAGGATGCGGAGATTGCAGCACCACAACCCAGGATACGACCAGCAGACAAGTCAGTACCTGCCAATACGATCATACCAGCAACACCCAGCGCCAGAATACCTCTGGTGGAAGCCTGTGCCAAAATTTTCAAAAAGTTATTCTTAGACAAAAATGTAGGGTCAGCCGCAATTACACCGATGATCATAATGATCAGGATGATGTACAGAGCATAGTCCAGCAGCAGTTCCTGCCAGGTTTTATCCCCTTTGAAACTCTTTAATTTTTCCATTCTTTTTTACCTCCCCATTATACATATTTTGCTGCCAGACGCATGATTTCTTCCTGTGTTGCGTCCTTGACATCCAAAATACCAGCCAAGTGACCATTGCTCATAACCATGATTCTGTCGCAGATCCCCAACAGCTCCGGCATTTCAGAAGAAACCACGATAACGCCTTTATCTTCCTGCGCCAAATCAATGATCAGCTGATAGATTTCGTATTTTGCACCTACGTCAATACCGCGGGTGGGCTCGTCCAGAAGCAGTACTTCCGGTTTTGTCAGCAGCCATCTGCCCAAAATTACCTTCTGCTGGTTACCGCCGGAAAGTGAACGGATATGGGTTTTCTGGCTAGGGGTTTTTACATGCATACTGTCAATAACCCACTTGGTGTCTTCTTTCATTTTCGCATTGGAAAGCAGAAGACCCTTCCGATAATTTTTGATATTGGCAATGACAGAGTTAAACTGAATGCTCATGCCGCCGAAAATACCTGTGGCACGACGTTCTTCTGTCAGCAGCGCAAAGCCATTTTTGATGGCTGTCTTTGCGTCTTTATTCACAACTTTTTTGCCATGCATGTACATTTCGCCGCTCTGATGATGGGCAATACCGAAAATGGTTTCCAAAAGTTCTGTTCTTCTGCTGCCCACCAGACCTGCCACGCCAAGGATTTCGCCTTTACGCAGCTGGAAACTTACATCCATACAGGTAGGCATATATTTCCCTGTCAGATTTTTTACATCCAGCAGGACTTCGCCGGGTTTGTTTGTTTTCGGCGGGAAACGGTCTGTCAGGTCACGACCTACCATAAGCTGAATGATCTTATCTGTTGTCAGATCTTTTGCATTTTCTGTTGCGATCCACTTACCGTCACGCATGATGGTAACTTCGTCGGAAATCTGCAAAATTTCTTCCATCTTATGGCTGATGTAAACCATTGCAACGCCTCTGTCACGCAGTTTATTGATGATGCGGAACAGATGCTCTACTTCTTCATGGGTCAATGAGGATGTAGGTTCGTCCAATACAAGAATTTTTGCATTATATGATACGGCTTTCGCGATTTCTACCATCTGTCTCTGGGATACGCTCAGTTTGCCGATGATTGTCTTAGGGTTAACGGGGATTTCCAGTTCCTCGAATACTTTCTGTGTTTCCTGATACATTTTCTTATGGCTGACCAGTCCACCCTGTTTGGGGAAACGACCCAGCCAAATATTTTCCATAACGCTGCGCTTCAATACCTGATTCAGTTCCTGGTGTACCATTGCTACACCGTTGTCCAGCGCATTTTTAGGTCCGGAAAACGCTGTTTCCTGACCATCGATGACGATTTTACCACCGTCCTGTTTATAAATACCGAAAAGACATTTCATCAATGTTGATTTCCCTGCGCCGTTTTCGCCCATCAGCGCATGTACAGTACCGGGACGCAGTTTGAGCATTGCGTGATCCAGAGCTTTTACCCCGGGGAACTGCTTTTCGATATCTGTCATTTCCAGTACATATTTTTCTTGGCTCACTGCCTTCACCACACTTCCTAATCGTCTGTTGTGCCAACTTCTCTTTGTTAAAACTTCCCCAACGACAGCTTTTTCTCTTAAAACATAAGCTGCTGTGCTTCCAAATGTTTCTCAGTCACGGACTTTCTTTTCTTATAAGAACGCACAGTGAGGAAAAACCCCACTGTGCGAACCAATTGTTCCTATCTATTACTGAAAATCAGAGATTATTCTCCTGTGTAAGGAGCGTAAGGGATACGAACTGCAATACCTGTGTCATCGTAGGTATATTCTGTGCCATCCAGGAATTCAGCGCCGCTTGCTGCGTTCAGAGCTGCAGCTGCGATTGCTTTACCCATTGCGTCACCATCCTGCAGAACAGTTGCGCTCATCTGACCTTTTGCGATTGCGTCTTTTGCAGCGTCTGTAGCGTCAACACCGATTACAGGGATGAAAGGAGCGCCTTCAGCACCTGTGTTGTAGCCAATGTTGGACAGAGCAGCTACACAACCGATAGCCATACCGTCGTTGTTTGCGATAACCAGTTCGATTTTGCCTTCGTTAGCAGCCAGCATAGCTTCCATTGCTTTCTGAGCTGTTTCTGTATCCCAGTTACATACCTGTGTTTCGCCAACCTGTTCCATTGTCAGACCGTTAGCAGTTGCCTGTTCAACACTGTACTGTGTACGAGCGATCGCTTCGGGGTTGTCAGGTTCGCCCTGGAACATTACATACTGTACTTTGCCGTCGCCGTTCAGGTCATATTCAGGATGTGCATCCCACAGTTCTTTGATGATGTCACCCTGCATTTTGCCGGCGTCAATTGCGTTTGTACCGATAAAGCATGCTTTATCATAGGATTTGATTACTTCTGTATCGGGTTCTCTGTTGAAGAAGATAGTAGGAATACCTGCTGCGGATGCTTTTTCTACAACGCCGCTTGCAGCTTTTGCGTCAACCATGTTTACACACAGTACGTCAACGCCTTTGGAAATCATAACGTCCAGCTGGTCGTTCTGTGTAGCCTGGTCGCCTTTACCGTCCTGCATTTCTACATTTGCTTTGCCTTCCAAAGCTGCCTGCAGGGAATTTCTTACGGTAGAGATGTATGTATCGTCGTATTTGTAGATCAATACACCGACTGTGGGCAGGTCGCCGCTTGCTGCGTCGCCTTCTGTTGCAGCATCACTGGAGCCGCCGCCGCAGGCTGCAAGGCCCAACACCATCACGGATGCCATCAGCATCGCCAAAAATTTCTTTTTCATTGTATAAACCCTCCTTTAGATTTTGTCCAGTCCAAGACCGAAACACATGTAACACAACAATCTCCCTGTTGTTAATAACATTATATCAAATCTATACCAGGCAAAAAATAGAGATTTTTTTATATCTACATGGAATTTATTCTTTTTCATTTGGCGAAACCTATAATTTTTTTCTTTTTTTGTCGAAAAAACTGTTCAGAATATGGACTCATGTATCCGTGCCTGTACAGGGACCCGAACATATCTGCCATCACTCAGTTCCATATCCTCAGGCAGTTCCTTGCCCATACCCAAAGCTGAAGCAATGCCAAAGACGGCTTTTCCCTGTTCTTTTGCACCACAGTCAACCGTTGCCCAAAGCACTTTCTGCTCCAGTGCCTCAAGCCCTGCCGGTGTTCCATCAATACCAAATACTGCTGCTGTAGAATTTTTTCTTTTTAGAGCATCCGCGGCTCCTAACGCCATATCGTCATTGTTGCATAATACCAATTCAATTTCATCGCCCATTTCCGCAATCCATTGTTCCATGATGGCATCTGCGCGGCTGCGCATCCAGTCAGCTGTTTCCGCATCCAGCTTCTGCAGTTTCACACCGCCATCTTCAATGGTTTGGAGTACATAATCAGAACGGAGAATGGTATCCTGATGCCCCATTTCTCCTTCCAGCATCACATACTGCAAAATGCCGTCACCATTCTTGTCCATTTTTTCCGCAGAAGCAGCATAGCTCTGCAACACCGCTTCTCCCTGCATTCTTGCCGTTTCTCTGGCATCTGTACCTACATAATACACATGATCCCCACGCAGGATATCTTCCCGCACAGGTTCTCTGTTGAAAAACACCAAAGGTACTTCTTCCGACTGAGCAAGATCCACCATACTGGAAGCGTTTGTTCGATCTACTAGATTGACACAAACAGCGTCATATCCAAGCGCTACATACTGCTCCACCTGATCATACTGTTCCCGTTGGGAACCATTGGCACGGGAAATATTTAAAGTTACAGGGCAGCCCGTTTCCGCTTCATAAGCAGCTGCCTGTTCCTGCATAGAAGATACAATGCTGTCTACAAATGTGTCACTTTCCGAATAAAGAGAAACACCGATTTTCAATTCCTTTTTTTCCTTTGTGCGAGGCATCCATAGCCAAGCCACTGCCAGGACCACACAAATCACACCTAAAAAAATACCGATTGCTTGTTTTCTTATCTGCATCTGTTCTCACCTCACGCAAAAGGAAACAATATTGCTTCCCGACTTCGATCATACATATTTTCACCGGTCACCCAGATTGTCTGAAAAATCCTTTCTTCTTCATTCTGATCTTCTCCAGTCATAATCATGGTCAGCTTCTGCACACCAAAGTATCCTGCGCCATAAGCATCTATCACAGCCACGCCAGCAATATTTTCTTTTTCAAGCTGTTCTCGGATCATTCCACTCCAACCCATACCAAACAAAGGTAACTCGCATCCATTATTTTCGCAGACCTGCGCCATGGCTTCCAGTGCCTGTGTATCACAGGAAACAACCATATTGCCCCCCTGTGCTGCAAGACCACTGACAAGCGCTTTTGCTTCTGCATAATCCGCAAGTTCCACACGCCGTACCATAATGCCTGCCTGGGGGAACAATTCTTCCAACAGATCATGCATACGCTGCACCTGATCGCTGCTGTCTTTATGAGACACCAATGTTACACTTTGTCCTTTATCTCTTGCCTCAGATACTTTTTCCACCAGCAATCTTGCAATGGCTTCTCGATCAAAGGATACCGAAGATTTCACCCGCGGAGATTCCGCTTCTGTATCCCACAGCACCACAGGAACACCTACGGGAATCTGTTCCAGAATTTCTTCCGTAACTCTGCTGCTTCCACATTGGAGCACAATACCTTCACAACCCGCATCCAATTCTCGCTGCACCAATGTCTGCATATCCATCTGCTGTGCTTCATAATCCCGCAGATTGAGAAAATGCATGTCTGCATGATAGGCTTGGGCAGCCTTTTTTGCTCCTTCCCGCAGATTCATATTGATGCTGTCCTGCGGGATGTCTACAATAACAGAAATATTGGACACATCCACTTTTCTTTCCTTCCAGATATAATCTGTAGAGGAAATCAGAAACAGTACAACCAAAATGAGGATGTCCACAAAAAGAAAGATTTTCTGTTTTATGGTCATGATACCATCCCCCTTTCTTTCATTTCTTCATAGGGAATGGCTGGCAGGTGAATCTCGATACAAGTGCCCTCATCCGGTTCCGAAAGGATGCGCAGACCATATTTCTCCCCAAAGACAAGCTGGATTCGCTCCTGCACATTCCGCAGCCCTACGCCAGAGCCTTTTCCGGTCTGGACAAAATCCCCTCGCAGAAGGGCTTCTGCTCGCTCTTTTGTCATGCCGCAGCCGTTATCTGTTACAGAAAGTATCAGTTCTTCCCCTTCCAGATAACCTTTTACGGTCAATTCTCCATCATCATCCATAAATTCCATGGCATGATAAATGGCATTTTCCACCAATGGCTGCAAAATCAGCTTCACAGTTCCCAGCTGTTTTGTTTCTTCTTTTACATCAAAGGCATAAGTAAATTTATTTTTGAAACGCATTTCCTGTATCATCAGATAGTTTCGCACATGCTCCACTTCATCAGAAACAGGAATAACGGTCTTACCCCTGCTCAAACTGATACGGAAAAATCGTGCTAGTGCTGTCACCGCTTTGACGGCATCGCCGCTTTTTTCATTTTCGATCATCCACACAATAACATCCAGCGTATTATACAGGAAGTGGGGGTTGATCTGATTTTGCAGTACCATCAAATCGCTTTTTCGCTTGGCTTCATGTTCCTGCACAATATCTTCCATGAGCTGTTTCAGATTCCGTTCCATTTCCTCAATGGCGTTGGACAGATTCTGTATTTCATACACACCGGAAGCCTGTATCTTCGTATTCAAATCCCCTGCCTGAATTCGTTTTACAGCACCTTCCAGTCGATGCATAGGCTCTGTGACTTTTCTGGAAACATAAAAGTTGATGAGCATCATGGCATTGAGGAAAAACGCCAGCAAAAACAGGATGAAACTTCGTGTTTTCCAGTTATGCAAAGACGGCGTATCCCCTTTGGATACCCCCACCATATGCCAGCCCGTATAGCCAATGGTCTTATGCAGGAACGTATAGGGTTTTGCCTGCACATCTCCTTCCAGAGAGGACATAAGCAGCGGCAATGTTTCCTCTTTCATGGTGCCTGCCGCAATCTGGTCCTGCATGGGATGATACAGCAGATTACCATTTTCTCCTGCCAGATATACATAGGATTCTTCCCCTACCATGACATTTTCCAGCATATCCTGCAATACATCATATCGCAGATTGATGAGCAGCACGCCACGCTTTGTCTGATCTCCCATGGTCAGCTGTACCATACGGCTCATAGGAATCACCCGTGTATAGCCATCGCCTTCTGCCCGGAATACCCGGGAAACCTGCGGTGCCCCAAAGCGGATATTTTCCTCTGTATCCAAAGCACTGCCATACCAAGCTTCTTTCTGCAATGAAAAATTGGGTCGCAGATGACTATTGGGTGTAGCACAAATCAAATTGCCGTCAATGGAAAAGAGGGCAATGCTTTCCACATTATCTTTATTCATTTCATAAATCAGCCGAAAATCATCAGAAATGGTATCCTGCTGCAAATCTGTCCCCTTGATAACGCGGTAATATAAGGTATCCGACACTTTGATCATATTACGAAAATGGGCTGTCACCTGTTCTGCCGCATCTTCTATGCGAGTATCGTTTCCTTCCCATGTGGTTTGGGCAGATTGTGCCGCAAAACGATAATAGAAAGAAATCCCCATCAAAAGCGTTGCCACTACAGATGTCAGCGTAAAGGAAACCCACAGCAGTTTCCGCAGTTCAATATGCTTGCTGCCATCCAAAAACCGCTGCTGCAGATATTCTTTTCCCTTTTGAAAAATACCCATGGCTTTCCTCACTTTCCACGAAACTTATTCGGAGAAACCCCAAATTTCTTTTTGAATACATAGCCGAAATAATTCGGCTCGTCATAGCCAACCTTTGCGGCAATCTGGTATGTCTTTTCATCGGTTTCCTTCAGCAGCGCAGCCGCTTTTTCCATGCGGATGCCCGTCAGATAGGAAATATAGCTTTCCCCCACTTCTTTTTTGAATATGGTGGAAAAATAAGCTGTACTGATATGGAGATAACTGCATACCATTTCCAGTGAAAGGGCAGAATTGGCATAATTTTCCCCAATATATTTCTT
Source organism: Anaerotignum lactatifermentans (assembly GCF_014982935.1). Lineage (NCBI taxonomy): Bacteria > Bacillati > Bacillota > Clostridia > Lachnospirales > Anaerotignaceae > Anaerotignum > Anaerotignum lactatifermentans. The sequence goes on from NZ_JADCKK010000009.1 coordinate 52,935, forward strand.
TGCCTTTTCAATCAATGTCTGGGTGGTTCCCACACGTTCCCGATACAATTTGCCGCTGATGGCAAAGCAGACTTCACAAAGCCAGTCCTGCATATCCGCGCTGTCCCGGATGCCCGTGAGCACACCGTTGTAGTCAGTGTATTTACCAAAGACGATGTTTTCTTCCAAGCCATTTTTCTGTACTACGCGCAAAATGACACTCAAAATATCGATGATATATGCCTGAAAACTGCTTTGTATCGCCTTTGTCTGTCGCATTCTGCCGGAAATGCTTTCCACACAGGATTGTATCATTTCTTCATCGCCGAACTTCAATACATAACTCAGTTCCTTTTCATCTTTTTCGTCCAAATGGAGCAAAGTATCCTTCTGTGGTTCCACGTCGGAGATAAAGACCACTTCACCGGCAGTCCGGCTATAGGCAACGGCTTCCCTTGCCTCCGCATAGCTGTGAGAAATATCTTCGATGTTCTCCACCACGCGTCCAATTCCCACAATCAGGGTACAATTTAAAATCTTTTTGACTTCTTTGCACAATTCCCGGAAAAAAGTGGTCAATTGCATCAGGTCTTTTTCACTTTCCATGGCAGCAATGACACAAATGCCAGATGGTCGCTGGAAACAGCTATAATTGCCAAAGCCCTTGAATCTGTCCTCCAGCAAACGCTGTACAGATACAGCCAACAGGTTCCAACTGTTCCAAGCGGCATTGTCCATTTCCTGTGCCATAACCTTTGCCGCTACCCAGCGATTTCCTTCCAAAAGGGAAAGACCATATTCCTCCATAAGGACAGGAATATCCTCCTTGCCCACATTGCCCTTCACCAGATTGCTCAAAAATTTCTCTCGCAGGATGGGCAGATTTTTCCGGAAACTTTCCTGTAAGTTTGTCAAATCCCGCAAACGCTGGATTTCCTCATCCAATGTGCCCTTGATACGCAGCAAAATTTCCATCATTTCCTCTGCGTTGACAGGCTTTAAGATATACTCAATGATATTCAGTTTAATGGCCTTCTGGGCATATTCAAAATCATCAAAGCCTGAAAAGAGCACCACTTTGATGGAAGGATGGATTTCCCGCAACCTCTCTGCCATTTCCAGACCATCCATATAAGGCATCCGAATATCCGTCAATACCACATCCGGCTCCAACTGTTCAATTTTTTCCAGCGCATCCACGCCGTTTTCTGCATCGCCTACCACTTGAAAGCCAACGGCAGACCAATCTATTTTTCGAATAATGCTGGTGCGGACTTCCGCCTCATCATCCACCAGCAAAATTTTATATGGTTCATTCATATTTTCATCCCCTGCGTATTTAATCTTTCTCTCATTAAATTATAACAAAAAGGGGAAAAACGGAAAAGCCTGCAAAACATATTTTGTAATACAACAAAAAACGCATGTCACTCTTTTCAATCCAAAGAACAACATGCGTGAATTATCTTAACTTTTATAGAGTAGACAAGCGCCACCGCAAATGAGCAGGACAGCCACCAGAAACATGCACCCCGGCAGCAGCAAAGCCAAAAACACACCAGTTCCCAACGCAATCATCAGAGAACCGATCCATCGTTTTCTCCATTGGTTCACACATTTTCTGCCCACAGGCGTCACCCCCTACTTCTATTGTATGCACTTTTTTCCCTTATGTGTCTGGCAACAAAAAACAGGAATCTCTGAAAACATCAGAAATCCCTGTTTTGTATACAAATTAGATTCTATTGGAGTTTCGCCAGATTTTCTGCTTATCCGCTGCTGCAATGAGTTCATCCCTGAAATCAGGATGTGCCAAAGAAATAAGCAATTCCGCTCTTTCCCATGTGCTTCTGCCTGCCAGATTCACAATGCCATATTCTGTTACGATATAGAACGCCTGTGTTCTGGGGGTTGTGATGATATCCCCTTCTGTAAATTTGGGCAGGATTCTGGATTTCAGATTACCGGTCTTATCCCGATAAGAAGATGTCATGCAGATAAAGCCTTTGCCGCCAGGCGCATCATAAGCCCCTGTGGAAAAGTCCAGCTGTCCACCAGTACCAGAAATATGGCGTGTGCCTGCGCTTTCAGAGGAAACCTGTCCATACAGGTCAATGGCGATACAGTTGTTAATGGAAATCATATTTTCCATCTGTGCCATAACGCTGGGCTGATTCACATAGTCCATAGGGAAAGAAAGAAGTCCTTGATTTTCTCCTACCCAATCATAAAGCCGCTGGGAACCCAATGCAATGCCGAATACACCTTTCCCGCGATGGAGTGTTTTGCGGCTGTTTGTCAGTTTACCAGCTTCGTACAAGTCTACAAAACCATCGGAAAGGAGCTCTGTGTGCATGCCCAAATCCTTCAGATCGGATTCTGCCATGAGTTTGCCCACGGAGTTGGGCATACCGCCAATACCTAGCTGAATAGTAGCGCCATCGGGAATATGAGGCAAAAGCAGTGATGCAATTTTCTCATCAATTTCTGTTGCTGGAGGAACAGGCAGCTGTGCCAGAGGTTTATGTTCCCCTTCTACCACCACATCTACTTCAGAAATATGGATGCAGTCTTCCTGTCCGCCATAAACATGGGGCATATGTTCGTTAACTTCCAAAATAATCAGGTCTGCCGCATCCAGAATGGCTCTGGTGGTACAGTTTACCATGGAGAAATTGAAAAATCCCTTGTTGTCCATGGGTGCCACGGAAATCATAGCCACATTTACGGTCAGATACCGTCTGTAATAAGACGCCATATTACGGAAAATCATAGGAATATAGTTGCAAAGACCTTCATCGCACAATTTCCGTTCATAACCGGAGCAATGCCAGCTGTTATAGGTAAATGTTCTCCGTTCTCTATCCTGTTCTACTGCCTGAATGGGCTGCATAGCAAGGGAACCGCGAATCTTGATGTCTCTCAATTCATCTTTGCGTTTTGCCAGTGCTGCATCCAGCAGCACAGGGAAACCGATACCCACACTATAATCCACCCAGTCGCCGTCCTTCACCAGTTTCACCGCTTCTTCCGGTGTTTTCAGTTTTCTTTTATATTCTTCTGCAAAATTCATTCTTTCACTCCCATCTTGATACTGAAACATATTTCACGCATGATGCACGAAGTTAAAGCAAAAAATAGAATCCTTACATAAATTTCTTTAGGATAGCACTGCTATTCAAAAATGATAGCTGGAATCCTTTTTATTATTCAAGGATTCCGGCTATATATTTTTTAAGCTAACATTTCTTTTCTTGCAAAAGCATTCCCTTCAGTTGCCCAGAAAAGCACGCATGAGGATTTCTTTCAAATGTGCCTCCAATTTTGGAGAGTCCACACCGATACAAACCTTCACATTGGGGTTTGCTTCCCGCAGTTTCATGGGATCACCAATGGTACATCCTGCTGCTTCGCCTTCTGTGACAACGGTCATATGCATGGGAAGCATGGTAAACCATTCGGGATGTACAGCGCAGACAGCAGCGGAAGGATCATGGAGATAACATGCAGTACCGCCGCTGTGTTCATGCTGACTGATATAGTATGCCACCATATCCGCATATTTTTCCCCTGCCAATGTACCGCAGTTTTTCCAAGCCTGCAAATCCTCCAATGTCAGCTGAGAACGCTGTGTTACATCCAGACCAACCATGGTCACATCCAGACCACTTTCAAAAAGGATTTTTGCAGCCAGAGGGTCTTTGGAAATATTGGCTTCCGCATAAGGACTTACATTGCCGGGAACGGTCAGCGCACCGCCCATAATAACGATTTTCCCCATGATTTCTTTGATTTCCGGGGCTTTATTCAGTGCCGCCGCCAGATTGGTCTGAGGGCCGGTTGCCACAATAACCAGTTCTTTTCCGTACTTTTTCACAGATTCAATAATAAAATCCACAGCATCCATTTTAGACGCATGTTCCGCAGCTACAGGCAGTTCCACCTGTCCCACACCATTTTCCCCATGGATTCTGGCGCTGACTTCATGACGGACAAAAACATCCTGTGTCAGTGCTTTTTTCTCTCCCAGAAAAACGGGAACTTCCGGTTTGCCCATCATTTCCAGCAGGTTCAGTACATTTTGTACGCCTACTTCCGTATACACATTGCCGTAAGTACCTGTTACACCAATCAGTTCCAAGTCTGGGCTGCCAACGGCATAGGCAAGCGCCATAGCGTCATCAATGCCTGTATCCAAATCCAGTATCAGTTTCATAATTTTCCTCCTTATACTGCAAAAAATGGGTAAAACCGAAAAGGTTTTACCCATTTATCCACAGATCTAATGAAAATCAGGCTCAGGCGTGTGCCGCTTCGTCCTGTTTTCTCTTTTCCTCGATGGTTTTCTTCAAAACCATATCTTTGACCTTCATCAGTCGTGTGGTGCTGGCTCTTTCGTTTTCCTCCAGCTTCATGGCAATAAACTTAATGGTTTCCTGATAATTGGGAATCATTACGTTTTCCAGTGCGTTTACACGACGGCGGGTGCGTTCAATTTCCTGTGCCAAAAGCTGTGCTGTCTTTTCGCTTTCTGCAAGACGCAGCAAAGGCTCCATGGCATCGGAGAAAGAATTCATGGCGCTGTCCAGTTCCCCGGAGGTAAATGCTGTACCATAAGGATAAACATCCCCACTGCCTTCCTCTTTCTGGAAGTCAAACACAGGTACGTTTACGCTCATGATGTTGCGGTTCTTTACTTTAACCGCTACGGACTGCTGGGGAATCATCAGTGCTTCCGCCAATGTGCTTTCGCTCATAACGGCTCTGGCGATGATGAAGTTCTGGTATGCGCTTTCCAAAGCTGCTTCCGCTTGTTCACGGAGGCGTTTGTTTTCACGCACGATTTCCAGAAACTGTTTCATCAGTTCGTCCAGTTTATCTTTCAGCAGCTTATGACCTCTGGTCGCGGTTTTGAGTTGACGTTTGAGCCTTGTCATTTCCATTCGGGTAGGATTGACATTCAATTTAGCCACAATGCATCACTCCTCGTCCGCCAGATATTTTTCCAGATATTCGTCACGAATACGTTTCAATTCGCTCTTAGGCAGCATACGCAGCAGTTTCCAGCCAGTATCCAGTGTCTGTTCAATGGTTCTGTCTGTACGGAAGCCCTGAGAAACATACTGTTTTTCAAATTCATCGGCAAATTTCGCATACATCAGGTCGATTTCGGACAATGCGCTTTCACCCAGAATTGCCATCAGTTCTTTTGCGTCTTTCCCGCGGGAATATGCCGCAAAGAGCTGGTTCATGGTATCGGCATGGTCTTCACGAGTCTTGTCTTTCCCGATACCTTTATCTTTCAGACGGGACAGGGAAGGCAGAACGTCGATAGGAGGCTGGATGCCTTTTTTATACAGGTCACGGCTCAGGATGATCTGACCTTCTGTGATATACCCTGTCAAGTCAGGGATAGGATGGGTCTTATCATCTTCAGGCATGGTCAGAATAGGGATCATGGTAATGGAGCCGGGTTTGCCTTTGATACGGCCTGCACGTTCATACATGGTAGCCAAGTCAGTATACAGATAACCGGGGTAACCACGACGACCGGGAACTTCCTTCTTCGCCGCAGATACTTCACGAAGGGCTTCTGCATAGTTTGTGATATCTGTCAGGATAACCAGTACGTGCATGCCCTGTTCAAATGCCAGATATTCCGCAGCAGTCAGTGCCATACGAGGAGTACATACACGTTCTACGGCAGGGTCATTTGCCAGGTTTACGAATACGACAGAACGGTCGATGGCGCCTGTCTGTTTAAAGTCATTGATGAAGAATTCAGCATCTTCGAATGTGATACCGATGGCCGCAAATACTACGGCGAATTTGGAGTCAGTACCGCGAACCTTCGCCTGTCTTGCGATCTGTACTGCCAGATTTGCGTGAGGCAGACCGGAACCGGAGAAGATAGGCAGTTTCTGACCACGAACCAGTGTGTTCAGACCGTCAATAGCGGAAACACCTGTCTGAATGAATTCCGCAGGATATTCTCTTGCTGCGGGGTTCAAAGGTGCGCCGTTGATGTCCAGACGTTTTTCAGGGATGATGTCGGGACCATTGTCGATGGGTTTACCCATACCACTGAAGACACGACCCAGAATGTCAGGAGATACGCCGAAGTCCAAGCTCTTGCCCAGGAAACGTACTTTACTGTCGGACAGGTTGATACCTGTTGCGCTTTCGAACAGCTGTACCAGAGCGGTATCGCCGTTTACTTCCAGTACTTTACATCTTCTGACTTCACCATTGGACAATTCAATTTCGCCCAGTTCATCGTATTTTACGCCTTCTACGCCGGAAACAACCATCAGAGGGCCTGCGACTTCCTGAATGGAACGATATTCCTTTATCATAATTCATCAGCCCCCTTTGCGATCAGATCTTTTACTTCATTTTTGATATCAGCTTCGATTTCATCGTAGCTCTTATCTACGTTTGCTTCTTCTACATATTTCGCACGGCCGATTCTTTCTACCACATCCAGTTTTGTAATCTTCTGGATAGGCACGCCCTGTTTGATGGCTTCGCCTGCTTCTGCATAGAATGTCAGAATCAGTTTCAGCATACGATACTGTTTATGCAGAGAAGTATAGGTATCTATTTCGTGGAAAGAGTTCTGATGCAGGAAGTCTTCACGAATGGAACGAGAAGTTTCCAGAATCAGTCTGTCGCTGTGAGACAGGGAATCCACGCCGACCAGCTGTACGATTTCCTGCAATTCTGCTTCGGTCTGCAGCAGGCGCATTGCCAATGTACGCTGTTCGGAGAAATGCACATCAACGTTTTTGTCTGCCCATTCATCTACTTTATCCTGATACAGGGAGTAGCTGGTCAGCCAGTTGATGGCAGGGAAATGACGTTTATACGCCAGAGAGGAATCCAGACCCCAGAACACTTTGACAATACGCAGTGTTGCCTGAGATACGGGTTCGGATGTGTCACCACCGGGAGGAGATACGGCACCGATGGCTGTCAGAGTACCCATTCTGCCGTCAGAACCCAGGCAGACAACGCGGCCTGCTCTTTCATAGAACTGTGCCAGACGGGAACCCAGATAAGCGGGGTAACCTTCTTCACCGGGCATTTCTTCCAGACGACCGGACATTTCACGAAGGGCTTCTGCCCAACGGGATGTGGAGTCAGCCATCAGCGCAACGCTGTAGCCCATGTCACGGAAGAATTCCGCAATGGTGATACCTGTATAAATGGACGCTTCACGAGCCGCAACGGGCATGTCAGAAGTGTTTGCAATCAGTACGGTTCTCTGCATCAGAGATTCACCGGTACGAGGGTCTTTCAGTTCGGGGAATTCATTCAGTACGTCTGTCATTTCGTTCCCACGTTCGCCGCAGCCGATGTAAACAACGATGTCGGCGTCAGCCCATTTTGCCAGCTGATGCTGTGTGACAGTCTTACCGCTGCCGAAAGGACCGGGGATAGCTGCAACACCGCCTTTTGTAATGGGGAAGAATGTGTCGATAACACGCTGCCCTGTTACCAGCAGAGAGTCAGGTGTTTCTTTTACTTTGTAAGGACGTTCCTTACGTACGGGCCATTTCTGCATCATGGTTACTTCGATGTCTTTGCCCTTTTCGTCTGTGATGATACAAACGGTTTCTTCTACGGTGAATTCACCGATATAGATTTCTTTGATGGTACCTTTTACGCCATAAGGAACCATGATACGGCATTCTACTACCGCTGTTTCCTGTACTTTACCGATGATGTCGCCTGCTTCTACAACATCGCCGATCTGGCGTGTGGGTTCAAATTTCCATTTCTTTTCTCTGTCCAGAGAAGGTGCTTCTACGCCCTTATGAATGTTTGTGCCGCTGACTTCATACAGCTTTTCCAGAGGACGCTGAATCCCATCATAAATGGTGGAAATCAGACCAGGACCCAGTTCAACGCTCATGGGCATGCCAGTGGAAACCACTTCTTCACCGGGACCCAGACCGGAGGTTTCTTCATAAACCTGAATGGACGCTCTGTCCCCGTGCATTTCGATGATTTCACCAATCAGGTGTTTATCGGATACACGCACCACGTCAAACATATTGGCTTCACGCATGTTTTCTGCGATGACCAATGGGCCTGACACCTTCACGATCGTGCCTGCTTTCATATTTTCATTCACCTACAATCTTTATTCACTAAACAATATATCCGCGCCGATAGCACGTTTTGCTGATTCTCTGACTTCGTTCATGCCAAGACCCATGCTGCCGCCGATACCGGGGATGACAATGATGGCTGGCAATTCAAAGTCCTTATATTTTGCAAGACTTTCTCCTGCCTGAAGACTAGCCTGTTCGGTAATATAAATGATAGCATATTCCTTTTCAGCCAGATTATGGATGGTTTTCTTGATTTCTTCAGGCGTGTAAGCGGGGAAAATATCAATCCCCAGAGCGAGGAAGCCCATGATGCTGTCTTTATCGCCAATGATACCAACTTTAGACATAAACTTCTCTCACCCTCTCTTTGATAATTTCTGTATCAATGTTATGAAGCTTACAGGTCAGAATGATTCTAACGCATTTCGCTTCTGTTTCTTTCGCCAGGATATAAGCCACAACAGGCTCAGGCGTCAGTGTTTTGTATTTTGCTTCCTTGATGTATTCCATCAGGAAGTCGTCACATGCTTTTTCAAAAACCGTAAAGCCTTTGTCCATATACTGCTCACAAAGGGCACCATAGGAAGTTTCCTTCAGCACCGGCAGCATACTTTCTTCACGGTATGCCCGCTGGAACACGTCCGTACGGATTTCACCGCCGGGCACAAAAGCGTCTTCAAAGGCTTCAAAAGGACGTCCCATCTGTTTTACGCGCAAAATGGTTTTCAGGTTGGTCAAATCTGCCAACATGGTTACATATTTGCGTACAAAGGGATTTTTCATCTCAGAAGCTCTCTCATCCATAGCAGCGAAGCATGCTTTATCCAGAACGGTGTCGATATACTGACCGTTTTTGGTCTTTGCATACAGGCTGATGGCTTCTTCCACAGCGTCACCGTCAATGGTGGGCATTTCCGCGTAATTCCGTTCCCGGAAGTTCTTTTTCATATCTTCCACAGGAATGGTGCCGCCCCGCACCAGCAGCTTTTTGCCGCTGACTTTGGAAATTTCCTCTTTGATGAGCACCTTGATATTATGGTAATCATTCTTATAAAGGAAAATATCAATGAGGGCTTCATCGGGAATGAGCTTTGCCACAGAAGTATAAGTTTCTTCCAGATGGGTTTCGATCATTTCCTCAAACTGGTGCACATCCTGCACCTGGGTTTTGCCATAAGCCGTATCAGAAAGCAGACGCAGCGCTTCTTCGGCACTTTTTGCTTCTGCCATCTGCATGAGCTTTTGCTGGCTCAGCAGCTTATTTTCCATGGAACGCACACTGGCCACGGCGAAAGGGTAAATTTTATTTTTAGACATTTCTACCCCTCCTTAAAATAAGATTTTTGCTGCTGTAATCTGCATTTCTTCTTTTTGTACCATGATGATTGCATCAAAGGAATAGTTATACTCAATGTCACCGTTCTTTACTACAAAACCGCTGTCGATATCGCGGGTTTCGTCAGAGAGCACATAGCCCTTTTCTTTTACCACATCTGCCAGACGTGCTTTGTCTTTTGCAGAAACGATGATTTCTTTGCCCTGGCTTTCGTCCAGACGTTCCAGCATGCTGCCGATAACTTTTGCGTATTCCGCGTCAGGCAGATTTTCCAGACGTTTTTTTGCTTCAGCGATGATTTCTTCCAGAATATCCTGTTTTTCCTGCAGGATTGCTTTCTTGGCTTCCATCTCTGCGCCGGAGATTTCTTTTGCGCGGGCTTTTCTTGCTTCTTCCTCCGCTTTTTTGCGGTAGGATTCTTTTTCACGGCGTGCTTTTTCTTCCGCCGCTTTCATAATGGCATCGGCTTCATGTTTGCCTTCCAGCATGAAGGCTTCGATTTCCTTGTCCGCTTCTGCCATGATTCTATCAATGATGATTTTACCGTCGTTCATAGGAGTCATACCTCCTTTATCCGCAAATTACAGCTGCAGGCTGTTGAGCATCAGGAAGGATACCAACAGCGCAAGTACTGCGTATGTTTCTACCATGGCTGCAAACAGCATACCTTTTGCCAGCTCGCTGGGTCTTTTACCAACCAACATTACGCCTGCTGCTGCTGCTTTCCCCTGTGCGATAGCGGAACACAGACCAACAATACCGATGGGCAGAGATGCCGCAAAAATGGAAGCACCCTGTGCAACAGTCAGATCCAGCATACCGTCGCCGCCCAACAGACCAACTTTTACCATAACGATGAAGGCGATCAGCAGACCATAAATACCCTGTGTACCGGGCAGCGCCTGCAGCAGCAGTACCTGACCGAATTTGTTAGGGTCTTCAGAAACAACGCCTGCAGCAGCCTGACCGGCTACGCCAACACCAAGAGCACTACCGATGCCGCCAAGAGTTGCAGCGATCGCAGCGCCAGCTAATGCCAATACCTGACCGTTTAATAAACTATCTACCATCTTCAACATCCTCCTCTAAAATCTTTACATATTTTGTCTTTCTTTCAAAGGGACGGAATTCTCTGCCGCCGCCTGTGTAAAACTTGCCGAAAAATTCTACATACTGCAATCTACAGGAGTGAACGAAAGCACCCAGTGCGTTGATCGCAATATTGAATACTGTACCTGCCAGGAATACCACAATCAGCACGATGGAACCGACAATGCCGCCGCCTGCCAAAGAGCCCAGCGTATTGATAACCTGTGCAACTACCCCTGTTGCCAAGCCCAGAGCCAGCAATCTGGAGTAAGAAAGTACGTCAGACAGGTAACTGGTGATGCCGTAAAGGCTGCCCAGACCGCCTGTAATTTTCCCCAAACCTTTTTTCTTTCTGCCGCCGGTAACCAGAATACCAACTGCACCAACGATTGCCATATATTTGCCAACAGGTACCAGAGAAGGCATCAGACTGCCGCCAAAGCCGAACAATACCAGACCGATCAGCAGCAGATACCATAAGCCGATATCGAACAGCGCATCCAGCGGATGACCGTCACGGATATACATATACGCCTGTACGCCCATACCAACGAAGATGTGGATACCGCCCAGAATCAGGGAGAAGATCAACAGCTTCATGGGTTCTTCCAGAGGGTTGAACCAGATGGGGTTGATGACGAAGTCTACACCAAACATGGTTCGTGCGGCCACTGTAAAGAAGTCGCCAAACCATCCGCCGAACAATGCGCCCCAGATAAATGTGGAAATACCACAATAGAAGAACATTTTGAACATACGGTACATGGTACCTTCCAATTTATACTTTTTCAAAATGATGGCACAGCCTACAGAAAGGATGATACCGTATGCTGCGTCACTGAGCATCAGCCCAAAGAAAATAAAATAAAATGGTGCAAGAATCGCTGTCGGATCGATGTCATGTCTTGCCGGCAGGCTATACATGCTGGTAACGCCTTCAAATGCTGTTACCACACCATTGTTGTGCAGCAGGATAGGAACTTCCTCATCAGGGTCTGGTTCCTCAATATTATAGTAGAATTCGTACTTCTTCAGCAGATTTTCCACTTTTTCTCTGCTCCACTTGGGCATCCACCCGTCAAAATAAAATACGGTTTCTGTACTAAGCATATCCCCGACAACTTTTGCCCGGTCACGCCGCATACACAAACTGTCATACAGGTATTCGATATCCTGTTTTGCTGCAGCAAGAGCTTCCAGTTTCTGTTCTTCTTCCTTGATTTCCTGCTCCAGCGCTGTGATCTGCCCTTCATAAGACTGAATCAGTTCTGCCGGTGTCCCTTTTGTTTCTCCAAGGGTCACTGAAACAAAACCGTAAGGTCTTAAGGCTTCATAGAGCTGATCTTTTTCATCTTTCCAGCAAATAAAAGAGAAATATTTCTGCTGTTTATCTGCTCCGATTTCATTTACGACTGCCGAAGGCAATGCTGCCAGCACATCTGTCTGTAACTGTGCGCCATTGGTTTTGGCATTTACCGTACCAAGTACCAGACAAGCATGAGCTGTTTCTGTCATTTCCATAGGTACATCCAATGTTTCCCAAGGCTGAAGCCCCTGAATGACTGTACGCAGACGGTTGATTTCCGTTCTTGCGTCTGCAATCTTCTTATTGGATTCTACCGCATGGTCCACATTCATTTCCGTTGCTGTTTTGGTGGCATTCATGTGGTCAACAAAAACATTGCGCTTGATTTCTTTTCTGGTGTGGATCAATGGCTTCTTACCGGTATCATACCGATTGATGGCGTCCAATGCGACACTGACACGGGCAATGTCCGCTTCCAGACGAGAAACGTCCGCGCTGTTACTGGTACGGAAAATATCCGGCATCCATTCTTCGTCATTGACAACGCCTTCCTGAGAATTGATTTCCACAACACCCAGGCGCATCAGTTCATGCAGAAATGGGGTACGACTGCTGTTCAGACCAATGACAGTCAGTTTTTGCATATCAGTTACTGCCATAAGTACCCACAACCTTTCCGATGACCGCCTGTATTGCTTCTTCTTTCTTTCCCGCAGCCTGCTTTCTGATTTCCTGACAAGCTTCTTCAGCTTCTCTGCGAATACCCTGAATAGTCATTTCACTGTCTTCCACAGCGTTTTTGACTGTTTCGTCCACCATGAGCAGTCCGTCCTTACGGGTCTTTTCCAGCAGCGCTGCCGCTTCCGCCTGCGCTTTTACCTTCAGTTCTTCCGCTTGTTCTGCTGCCTGGCGTTTTTTCTCCACAGCCTGCGCTTCTGCATCCACAATACTTTTCAGAATTTCATAAGCCACTTTTATCACCTCTCTCGCTGCAAGTTTACTGCATGTTATCAGGTGTTTCTAAATGTATTGACACAAAAAACACTTTTTGTTAAAAAAATGTCAATTTATGTTTCCTTACATAAAAAATATCCCAAGAATAAACAAATGCAGTTTCCCCTTCTCTTTTTCATAATAATACAAAAAAGAGAAGGTCATATCTGGTAAAAAATGTCTAATATGAATAAGTTTTACCAGTCCCTTCCAGATATGTATCAAATATCAAACATACCTTAATCTAAATAATAATGGTTCTTTGCTGCATTGTCAATATACACTTCCGCCTCTATGATTATAGAAAAATGAAGATTTGCCAACATTATTGTTAAATATAAATCGAAAATTTTTCATAAAAAATCAAAACCCTGAATTTTAAAGGTCTTGCGAGGGATACTTTGCGTCCTATCTATTTGCAGGCAAAATGATTCCCCGTTATTTTCCCTATTAATTTTATATGCAATTGTGCATATAACACAAAATCCTGTCGCTCAATTTAGATATTCTTTTCCTCTTTTACCATTGTCATACAGATCGAATATGCGTTCTTTTACGCTTTAATCTGACAGAAAGTTTTTTTGAAGATTTTTCTGCAAAAAAAATGACTCCGCCTTCATAAGGATTGCTCCATGAAAACGAAGTCTCTTTTTGTGCTATTTAGTGATTCTCTACGGCTTCCAGCGCACGGAAAATGTCACGTTTCATCCAATGAGGCAATTCACTTTCTTCCACCTCATCTTTATGCAGCCACAAAAAACCATCATGTTCCTTGCTTAACTGCACCTCTCCACCTGTCCAAACAGCCGCATATGTAAAAATACAGAGGTGAATCTGATGCCGGATGATGTCAAACATGGAAACGGGTCTGCCAATCTCTACAGACAAGGATGTTTCTTCCCGAATCTCCCGCAGAAGTCCATCCTCGGCTTTTTCGTAAAAATGCAGCCCTCCGCCGGGCAAATCCCATTTCTGATATTTGTTCATATAACTGCCTGCCATTTCTCCTTTGGAACGACGCAGCACCAACACTTCGTCCCCCCGGACAATGACAGCCTTCACAGCCACCGCAAAATCCCGATGCATCTGATTCACCTCCCTTCCTCATTTTTTCTTACTTCGCGCTTTCCAGCAGTTCTTTCAGCTCTTCTTCTGTGAAGTTATATTCTTTGTTGCAGAAATGGCAATGCAGATTTGCCTTTTTATCTTCACGGATGATTTTTTCCAGTTCTTCTTTACCAATGCTGATGAGTGCTTTTTCCACACGTTCTTTGGAACAGTTGCAGTAGAATTCTACAGGCATCTTATCCATAATCTTCAGATCCATATCCCCCAGAATCATTTCCAGAATGTCTTCGGGGCTTTTGCCCATATCCAACAGGTCTGTCACATAAGGAATGGTGTTCAGACGCTGTTCCAATTTAGAAATCATTTCTTCTGTTGCTTCGGGCATCAGCTGAATGATAAAACCGCCGGCACGACGAATAGATGTATCTGTTTCTACCAATACACCCAGACCTACAGAAGAAGGTGTCTGGTCAGACTGTGCAAAATAATATGTCAGGTCTTCTGCGATTTCGCCGCTGACCAGCTGAATTCTACCGGCATAGGGTTCTTTCAGACCGATATCACGGATAACGCTCATGTAACCTTCCCCAATAGCACCGCCCACATCCAGTTTGCCGGGATATTTGCTGGGGATATCCACATTGGGGTTGAATACATAGCCTTTTACATGACCGTGGGAGTCACCGGAAACCACAATACCTTTCAGGGGACCCAAGCTGCGAATCTGCAATGTTACCAAGTCTTTATCGCCTTTGAGCATGCTGCCCATCATCGCTGCCGCTGTGAGCATTCTGCCCAGTGCCGCAGAAGCTACGGGAGAAGTATGGTGCACTTCTCTTGCATACTGTACGGTTTCTCTTGTTGTTGCCGCAAAAGCACGGATACTGCCGTTCCCTGCCGTTGCACGAATAATATAATCCTGCATGTTGTATTTCCTCCGTTTCTTACTCTGCCCCTTTTGCCACAAACACAATCCGCTGGCAATCTTCTTTGGGGCTTTCCCATGTATAATCATCATACATGCCTACCAGCGTGAAGCCGTTTTCTGCCAGAGCAGTTTTGATTTCTTCCACACTGTAGGCTCTTTCATAATGCACTTCTTCTGTTCTTTCGTATTTGCCGTCATTTCCTTCTATAAAAAAGTTCACTGCATAGGCATTGATTTTTTCTTCCGGGTCATAATCGTTTTCCCAGATATAGGCTGCATGTTCCTCTGTAACGGCATAAGTATTCTGGGCAAGGACTTCACTGAATTTGTACTCTGTATTCATATCAAACAAAAACAATCCGCCCTGCCGCAAAGATGCTTTCACGCAGGCAAAAGCCGCTGAAAGTTCTGCATCTTCTGTCAGATAGTTCAGGCTATCGCAAACGCTGATGATACAGTCTGCCTCCTCCGGCAGAGAAACCTCTGTCAAATCCTGCTCTAATAATATAGAAGAAAATCCTGCTTCCCGCAGCTTTTTTTCTGCCTGACAGAGCATATCAAAAGACAAGTCCACACCTATGGTGCGGTATCCTTTTTCTGTCAAAGGCACCAGCAGATTGCCTGTCCCACATCCAAGGTCTGCAATGACCTCCGGCTGTAAGCCTTCCTTTCGCCAGATTTCCTCCAGAAAAGAAAGCCACTGGTCATAAGGCACTTCTTCCATAAACAAATCATAGACTGTGGCAAAGTCTGTATATGCGTTCATTGTTTCCACTCGCTTTCCTTGTTGCCATAATCTAAAATTATACCGTTTTCTAAATGGAAAAGCAAGTATTTCCCTTTATTCATCTGCCTTTTTCTCGTTTTTTCCCTCCTGCATCTGTGCGCGCTTCCGTTTTCCCATGATGCCGCCGATGCGTCCGCTTTCTCTGGATGTGAGTCCCTTCCATCCGTTTTCTGTAATTTTATCCAACAGCCCTAATTCCTCCGCAATTTCATATTTCATACGCAGGTCTGCTTTTTGTTCTGGTGTCAGTTCTTTTTTCATGATTTTTATAACCTCCTGTTTTCCTTGAAAAATGGGCTTTTTTCTTGTACTTATTTTTATTCTTGAAATAATTTTGAAAATTATGCAGGAAAGGTTTGACAGAATCCGATTTGGATGTTAGACTAACTTCATAAGTACATAAAAATACAAAGTAGAGGTGCGTTTTTCAAGAGTAACCGAGCCAATATCATAAGGGATACAGGAGGCTCGTCGAAAGGGGAAAATGCCGAAGAAAAAGACGGCCTTATCTGTTTTTTTCTGGTTGTGCGGTTAAGAGCCGTATGACTGTCATTGGGTTTCCCAATGGAGCGCTACTGGATAATTACCATAGTTTATTGCTATTGTTTATTTTCTATGGTTTTTTGCAGTCGGCGCTGGCCGGCTTTTTTGTTACCAAAAATCATCTCTCACACAAACGTATTTCTGGGAAGGAAGGTATCAATCATTATGAAAAAAATCAATCTTGCTGTTGTAGGCGCAACTGGTATGGTAGGCAGAACATTCCTGAAAGTTCTGGAAGAAAGACAGCTGCCCATCGAAAACTTCTATGTAATGGCATCCAGCCGTTCTGCTGGCTCCAAACTGACTTTCAACGGCAAAGAATATACAGTAGAAGAACTGACAGAACATTCTTTTGATAAACCCATCGACATTGCCCTGTTCTCCGCAGGCGGCGGCACCAGCGAAAAATTCGCTCCCATCGCAGCAGCACACGGCTGTATCGTTATCGACAACAGCTCTCAGTGGCGTATGGATCCCGAAGTTCCTCTGGTTGTTCCTGAAGTAAACCCTGAGGACATCGCATGGCACAAAAACATCATCGCAAACCCCAACTGCTCCACAATCCAGGCTATGGTTGCTCTGAAACCCCTGGATGACAAATACAAAATCAAACGTGTGGTTTACTCCACATATCAGGCTGTATCCGGCGCAGGTATGGCAGGATGGAAAGATCTGGAAAATGGTCTGAAAGGGGAAGCTCCTAAGAAATTCCCTCACCCCATCGCAAACAACTGCCTGCCTCACATCGATGTATTCCTGGACAACGGCTATACAAAAGAAGAAATGAAAATGGTAAACGAAACAAGAAAAATCCTGCATAACGACGAAATGCGCGTAACTGCAACAACCGTTCGTGTACCTGTATTCGATTGCCACAGCGAATCCATCAACATCGAATTTGAAAAACCTTTCGAAATGGATGACCTGCTGGAAACACTGAAAAACGCTCCCGGCGTTGTACTGCAGAACAATTCCGAAGCCAACGAATATCCTCTGGCTGTAGATGTTGCAGGTCATGACGAAGTATATATCGGTCGTGTACGTCGTGACGATAGCGTAGAAAGTGGTGTAAACATCTGGGTTGTAGCTGACAACATCAGAAAAGGCGCTGCAACAAACGCTGTTCAGATTGCAGAAGAAATCATCAAAAACATGCAGTAATTCCAAATCATATTCTTGAACATCGAAGGAGGTCATTCTTATGTCTATTTTCACAGGCGCTGGGGTGGCACTGGTTACCCCTACCTACGCTGACGGCAGCGTAAATTTTGATAAACTGAAAGAACTCATTGAATTCCAGATTGCAAACGAAACAGATGCACTGATCATCTGCGGCACAACAGGCGAAGCATCCACACTGTCTGACGAAGTTCAGATCGAATGTGTACGTTTCTCCAAAGAAGTTGCAAACGGTCGTGTTCCTGTTATCGCAGGCGCAGGCAGCAACGATACTGCACACTGCATCGCACTGGCACAGGGCTGCGAAAAAGCTGGCGCTGACGCTGTTCTGCTGGTAACACCTTACTACAACAAAGCAACACAGAAAGGTCTGATCCTGCACTACACAGCAGTTGCAAACAGCATTTCCATTCCCGTTATCCTGTACAACGTACCCGGTCGTACCGGCTGCAACATCGCACCTAAGACTGTTTACGAACTGTCCAAAGTAAAAAATATCGTAGCGATCAAAGAAGCTAGCGGCAACTTCTCCCAGATTGCAGAAATCGCTGCACTGTGTGGTCCTGACTTCGATATCTACAGCGGCAATGACGACCAGATCGTTCCTATGCTGGCACTGGGCGCAAAAGGCGTTATCTCCGTACTGTCCAACGTTGCTCCTAAAAATACCCATGACATGGTTGCAAAATTCATGGCTGGCGATGTAGCAGGCGCTGCAAAACTGCAGCTGGATGCCATTGAACTGATCAAGGCTCTGTTCTGCGAAGTAAACCCCATCCCCGTAAAAGCAGCTCTGAACCTGATGGGTTACGAAGTAGGCCCTTGCCGTCTGCCTCTGTGTGACATGGAAGAAAAGAACCTGGAAACACTGAGAACTGCACTGAAAAACTACGGTTTGCTGAAATAAGACACATTTGTTTCTGTTGAAACAGCAAAATATATGCATCCAGTAAGGGCATCCGTACCGAAATGCATCAGAGCCGGAAAACCCCTAAAAGGTTCCGGCTCTTTCTTTTTGAATACTGCTGTTTCAACTTATTTTAAGGAGGTTTTGATTTATGGTAAATATCATCATGCACGGCTGCGGCGGCAAAATGGGTCATGTCGTAGCAGACCTGGTGAAAAACGACCCTGATTGCCAGATTGTTGCAGGTATCGACCCTACTGTTCCTGCACTGGATTTCCCTGTATTCGCTTCCCCTGCGGAATGCACCGTTGACGCAGATGTCATCATCGACTTCTCCACAGCAACAGCTGTTCCCGCTCTGCTGGACTTTGCAAAAGAAAAACAGATTCCCGTTGTTGTCTGCACAACAGCTCTTTCTGATGAAACACAGGCAAAACTGGAAGAAACATCTAAAAGCGTTGCTGTTCTGAAATCTGCAAACATGTCCATCGGTGTAAACCTGCTGCTGGATCTGGTACAGCGTGCAGCACAGATCCTTTATGATGCAAACTTCGACATTGAAGTAGTAGAAAAACATCATAACCAGAAAATCGACGCACCCAGCGGCACTGCTATGGCACTGGCTGATGCCATCAATGCTGCTATGGACGAAAAATTCCACTATGTATACGATCGTTCTCAGAAACGCGAAAAACGGGAACGTACAGAAATCGGTATCCATGCTATCCGCGGCGGCAATATCGTTGGGGAACATGATGTCATCTTTGCAGGACGAGATGAAGTCATCACCCTCAGCCACCATGCTTCCAGCAGAGAAGTATTTGCCGTTGGTGCTGTAAAAGCTGCAAAATTCCTAGCTGAACAGCCTGCTGGTCTGTACTCCATGAAAGAAGTTCTGGCATAAGCATATAAAACAGACTTCAGAAAAAACAATATTGCGTAAATCATAACCACGCCTAAAAGACGTGGTTTGCACTAGCCCTATAAGGGCTTATTAAGAGCCAGCGCCTAAATGACGCTGGCTTTCACTTCGTTCAAGCCTTGGTGGTATGATTATCTGCTACCCTTAAAAGGGTCTTCATACTCTTTTGTATTCAACTTATCTTCAATTTGATCTT
>NZ_JADCKK010000090.1:0-7774 GCF_014982935.1 Anaerotignum lactatifermentans
TAAAAACCTCCTATGCTTTCTTGTGTCTTGGCGGACTCAAGATAATTATAGCATAGGAGGTTTTTGCTTGAAGCTGAAGCTCACTGATTCCCCCGGCATAGCCGGGGGTTTTTATTGGATTCACCAACAAGAAAAGCGACTGATATATCAGTCGCTTTTTTCGTGCCCAAAAGTTTTCAGAAACAGCCGAAAGACCTCCTGATCCGTTTCCAAATCCCGTGTGAGAAACCGTTTAGTCAGTTCTACAAGGACACCTTGAGAAAATAATGGAGCCAAAGGACAGGGAAGAAATTGACGAAGAAGCATCTGCTGAAAAGCTTCCAGAGGTTCCTTGCCCATGTGTTCCATCAGTTTCTGTTCTGTCTGCCGTAGTTCTATTAGGTCAACGGTAGCATTCCATTCAGAAGTTTTCTCGCTCAAAAAGTCTTTGCGTGTCTGTTCCAAGATAGAATCTGCCTGCCGTAAGAAGCAGAGATTTATTTTTGTGGCAGGCTCCTGACAATAAAACTCGGACAGGAGGGATGGATTTTCTTTGAAAGAACGCTGGGCATCCCCCATGGCTTGGTGGACTTCATCCTGCAATGCTACAAAATCTATCTGCGCTGTCAGACGAAAAAACAAAGAAAGATAGTGATCCAGAAGATAACTTTTCGTTCCTAAGACGCGCTTTAATGCTGCTGCAGAATGAAAAATTTCTGAAAACGTAGGTGAATTCTCGTTATCTCGAGAAAGAAAAGCTTGAAAAATATCCATGATAAAAACCGCCTTTTCCAAAAGTCGGCAGAGCCGCTTGTGGTATATAAACTCTGATGACGAAAGGTGTCAAGGAGAAAAATGGATTTTAGGAAAGAGGGTGAAAAGAATTGAAAAAACAGAGTATTTGGCTGGCTGCGTCAACAGGAGCAAGACCGCCGCCAGAACCGCCCTGTTTGCCCCCCTGTGTGGCGTTTTGCGGAGCAGGTGGAGTAGTTGCAGGGCAAGGAAGTTTGGAGCGAATTTGCCCCGATTTTGGGCGACGGGAAAAAGGGGATGTTTGGAGCAAACATCTGCCAGAGGGGACTTTGCCAAATGCGAAAAATACTTGCAGGTGAAAAGCCGGCGTCAAACTACCGGCAGAGTCCATCAAATCCCCGCAGTGCGGAGATTTTTTGCCAGCGCCGGTGAAAAAAGATTGGCGCTCATTTGCGTGTTGTGAAACAGAAAAAGAAAAGATTGTCTTAAGAACCAGCGGCTTTGTCAAGTGTGCTGGTACCGACGCTATGGAGAGAAAGGAGCATTTTGATGAAAAAAGAATACCAGAAACAACGATATACCGTGTGGCTGTCTAAGGACGCCATCCAGAAAAGCGATGCGGCAGTAACAAGGGAAGATTTTGCAAACCGCAGTGCATTTATAGAAAGAGCCATTCACTTTTACTCCGGTTATCTTTATCAGGAAAACCATCAAGATTTTTTATCTGAAGTAATGTTGGAATCCATGAAGGGCATCGTAAAAACATCAGAGAATCATTTGGCTCGTTTGCTTTTCAAAATTGCTGTGGAGATGGCAAAGCTGGAAAGTATGCTTGCCGCCATCAACGATATGGACGAGGCGACCATGCGCAGACTCCACATCCGCTGCGTCAATGAAGTGAAAAAGATCAATGGCATCCTCACTATGGAAGATGCTGTGAGGTATCAAAGAAGTGATGAGTAATCATTTTATCTGTTCAGAAGAAAAGACTGCCGTCTGTTTGGTTCAGCTGACAAACGGAACGCAGTCTTTTTCTTTTGAAAATCAGGATAGAAAATTTTGAAAACATGGGGAGGTCTTTGACAGGAGAGGTCTGCCTTTTTGCTGAACCATGGTATGGCTCACGAAGAGCCATGAATGTGAACCATTCAATATAACAGTTACAGGTATACAGAGAAAAAAAGAATACCTTTTCTGAATACCTGTAACTGGTTATTATTATAAAACTTCGATAAAAAATAGTATTGGCTTCCAATAGAGAAGTACATCTGTTGGTGTAAATGTATTTTCTTGACAATGATTATGAATAATGATATTTTTAAAAAAATATCAAAGATAGAAAGTTTTAACAACGCCAAGCGGGAAAAACTGATAAATTATGGGTGAATTTGAATTTGTTTCACTATTTTAGAATTTGGATGATATACAGAAAAATGAAAGCCTGTTAGAAAGATTTCATTCATGAAAATGTTAGGTGGAGGAACGAAATGAACGATGCACAACAGAAAGAAGCGGCAAGAAAATTTGTTTCATATTGGAAAGATAAGGGCTACGAAAAGGGGAAAGTCAACCATTCTGGCTTTCTCTGCTTCGTGATGTTTATGGTGTGGAACATCCTGAGCAATTTATTACATTTGAGGAACAGGTGCATCTTGATCACACCAGTTTTATAGATGGGACAATTCCATCAACAAAAGTTCTAATTGAACAAAAGGGATTAGGCAAAGACTTGAAAAAACCTATTAGGCAGTCAGATGGCACATTGCTGACACCATTTCAGCAGGCAAAGCGTTATATTACTGAGTTGCCTTTATCACAACATCCACGCTGGGTGGTGACTTGCAATTTTGAAAAATTTTTTGTTTATGATATGGAACGTCCAAGTGGTGAGCCAGAAGAAATTCTGTTAGAAAACCTTCCGACAGAATATTACAGGCTATCCTTTTTAGTAGATAGTGGAAATGAACATTTGAAGCGAGAAATGGAAGTTTCGATTGCAGCTGGTGAAATGGTTGGCTTCCTTTACGATGCTTTTCATAAACAGTATGCAGATCCAGACAGTGAACGTGCTTTGAAGAGTCTGAATATCCTTTGTGTCCGTCTTGTTTTCTGCCTTTATGCAGAAGATGCTGGTATCTTCGGTCATCATGGAATGTTCCATGATTATTTGGCGGAGTATGATACACGTCATATGCGTAAAGCACTCATTGAATTATTTCAAGTGTTAGATACTGCACCAGAGAATCGTGATCCATACTTAAAAGATGATAATCCAAATTTGGCTGCATTTCCTTATGTAAATGGCGGTTTATTTGCAAATGAAGATATTGAGATACCTCCGTTTACGGATGAAATTCGAAGTTTGCTTCTTGATAAGGCAAGTGCTGATTTTAACTGGTCAGAAATCAGTCCTACGATATTTGGTGCAGTTTTTGAAAGTACACTGAATCCAGAAACCCGTCGTAGTGGAGGTATGCACTATACTTCTATTGAGAATATCCATAAAGTGATTGATCCACTTTTTCTGGATGACTTAAAAAAAGAGTTTAAAGAATTTTGTGAAATTGCTGTAGAGAAAACTCGTGAACGAAAGTTAAAAGAGTTTCAAAAAAAGCTGGCAACTTTGACTTTTCTGGACCCAGCTTGTGGAAGTGGAAATTTTTTAACAGAAACATATATCAGCCTACGCCGATTAGAAAATGAAGTTCTGCGAATTTTATCTCATGGACAGATTTCTTTTGGTGATGAGGATTTGAGTCCTATTCAGGTTTCTATCGATCAGTTCTACGGAATTGAAATCAATGATTTTGCCGTTACTGTTGCAAAAACTGCTCTTTGGATTGCTGAAAGCCAGATGATGAAAGAAACTGAGGACGTTGTACATATGTCTCTTGATTTCCTGCCTTTAAAATCTTATACGAACATAACTGAGGGCAATGCTTTGGAGATAAATTGGAAGAATGTCGTTTCAAACGATAAGTTAAATTATATTATGGGAAATCCTCCTTTTGTAGGAGCAAGACTTATGGAACAAGGCAGTGATCAGAAAAAAGAGATTCAAACTATTTTTGGAAATATCAAGGATGTTCAGGATTTGGATTATGTGACGTGCTGGTATAAATTAGCATCTCAATACATACAAAACACCAAAATACAAGTTTGTTTTGTTTCAACCAACTCGATTTGCCAAGGTTCCCAGGTCCCGATTTTATGGAATGTATTGTTTCATGACTACCATGTTCATATCAATTTTGCATATCAAACATTCAAATGGGATAGTGAATCTTCATCGCAGGCAGCGGTTCATTGCGTTATTGTAGGATTTGCAGAATTTAATCGAAATGAAAAATGGTTATTTTCGGATGGATCAAATGGGAAAATCGTTTCTAATATTAGCCCATATTTAGTAGAAGGCGAAGAAATCTTCGTTGTAGCAGAAAAAGAGTCCCTTTGTGGAATGCCTAAAATGAATTTTGGGAATCAGCCACGTGATGGAGGCTTTTTTGTCATCAAAGAAGATGAATATCAGGATATTATGAAAAAAGAGCCAGAACTTCAAAAATGGCTTCATCCTTATATTGGTGCAGATGAGTTTATTAAAGGGAAAAAGCGTTGGTGTCTTTGGCTTAAACATGCTTCTCCAAAGGATATTATAAACAGCAAAATCCTTTCTGAAAAAGTGGAGGCAGTTCGACAATTTCGACTTTCTTCAAAAGCGAAAACAACAAATGGTTATGCAAAAGTACCTCAGTTATTTGCACAAATCACACAGCCAGATGATGTCGATTTCCTTATTATATCGAGTGTTTCATCAGAACGGAGACGATATGTACCCATTGGCTTTGCTACATCGAATATTATTTCGTCTAATGCCGTACAAATTGTCCCTGGTGCAACCTTGTATCACTTTGGTATATTGACCTCAAATATCCACATGGCATGGATGCGTGCGGTTTGCGGTAGATTAAAAAGTGATTATAGGTATTCCAAGGAGATTGTATATAACACATTTCCTTGGCCAAACCCAACGGATGCGCAGAAAACTAAAATCGAACAAACTGCGCAGGCCATCCTTGATGCACGGGCACAGTACCCTGATTGTAGCTTTGCAGATATGTATGGAGAAAAGATGTACTTGTTCCCTGAACTGCTGAAAGCTCATCAGGATAATGACAGAGCAGTTATGCAGGCTTATGGTTTTTCCATTAAAGATATGACAGAAAGTTCTTGTGTTGCTGAATTGATGAAAATGTATCAAAATTTAACGAAAGAGGTGGAATAACGTGGAACTATTGGAGTGGATTTTTGATGGAATTGGAACAGAGATAGTCAGCATTGTTATCAGTTTAATAATTGGTGCAATTGGAGGTGGTACAGTAGGCTATAAAGTCGCTATAAAGAAGACTTTAAGCCAAAAGCAAAGTGCGGGGGATGGCTCCGAACAAAGACAAGAATTACAGATAGGAAAGAATGATGGTGGTATAAATTCTTCAAAAAGTAAGATAAACCTTAAGCAATCTCAAAAAGCAGGTAATGGTTCTATTCAAACACAAATTGGAGGTATCAATGATGATCGGAGATAAACAAGCTCAAAAAGCTGGCGATAACTCTCAGTTGATGCAGGCTGGCACAATCAATATTTATAATGGCATTGATGAGAAAAGAGCTAGAGAAATATGTGCTGAAACATATGCTGTTGCTCGTAGAGACTTTACAGCAGAGGCATATGCTTGCGCAAATGAACGTGTGCAGCAACTTGAAGATTCGTTACTTCCTAAAATGCAACAAATCGAAGGAGCACTTAGTGCGTTTGCAGATCCGTCATTCCAATTATTACTGGCAAGTGCTCAAAGAACAGCTGCAGCAACAGAGCGTGATACTGATTATGATATGTTATCCGAACTGCTTGTGTGTCGGATTACTAAAGGACAGGTAAGAAAAAACAGAGCAGGGATTAGTCGGGCAGTAGAAATTATTGATAAAATTGATGACGATGCCTTATGTGCTTTAACTGTGGTCCATGCTGTTAACAAGGTGATGCCACTTTCGGGTTCATGTAAATCGGGACTGAAAGTGTTGGCAGATTTATTTGAAAAGCTTATATACATGGAGTTGCCATTAGGCACTGACTGGATTGATCATTTAGACATACTTGATACAGTTAGAATAAATTTCGCCAACTCCTTCAAAAAGATAGCTGATTTTTATCCAGCGCGTCTATCTGGATATTCTGCTGCTGGAATTCGTATTGATTCCGAGAATCATAAAAATGCTTTAAGTATATTATCGGAAGCAGGACTGTATTCTTCTTTTTTGGTTCCGAACGAATTGTTAGATGGTTATGTTAAGTTACCCATTGCGAGAAAAGAAGAAATAAAAAATCTAACAATCACACAAAATTTTGTGGTTAACGGTAACCTGATTCATCAGGAAAATAGAGTAAATGAAAAAGAAATTGAAGCTTTAGAAGCAGTTTGGAATCTTTACAACACAGATGCTGAGGTGAAAAAGGTAGCAGTTTCTGCATTTATGGATGAATGGGATAGCTATCCGTCGTTAAAGAAGTTGCATATCTGGTGGGATTCTTTACCTTTTGCTTTTGATATAACTCATGTGGGAACAGTACTTGCACACACTAACGCTCGACGGTGTGATAAAACTATGCCAGAACTTCCTCTATCAACATAAAAACGAACCGCTGCAATTTTCATCCCTGCGCAGGATGGGAGCAGTAGCAGTTTTGCATTTTCTGAGGAATAATACAATACTATTTTTGCAGTTTGAGTACCCATTTGCGAGGGAAAATATGAGGTATCCAAAGGGGCGAGCAGTATCCCTGTTGGCACACGATCTTTTCCTCGGAAAGTCTAATGTGATATACCTGTATTTTTGCTAATAGTAAGGGAATGACAGAGCTAACACTAAAATATTTTATAAATATACCTGAAACACCTATCTTAAATGATTTAGAGTTTCATGATCAATCCTATTCATATTGTATCTGCTATTGATGACCACCTATATAATCTGTATTTAGGTCAAATATTTTGGAGCATTCTGTTCGGTAAATATAATTGTACAAATTAATATATTTTGTCTTAAGGATATTCATTTTATATTTAATGATTTCATTTTGTCACAAAAGTATTATTATAAATCGGAGCGAATACTATCAATACAGTATGAGAAAATGTGGTGGGAGTATATATATAAAATTCAAATAATTTTATAATATTGTATACAATTTTACATCTAAAGAAACAGTTTCAACCCTAAATAAAAGGGATTTGAAGCTGTTTTTTATTTGCCTAATATCATTTTACATAAAGAATCCGCATTTGGTTGATAAAGAAATTATACATATAGCTGAAAGTTTAAAAATTGAAAAGTTTTCTGCTTCAAACTCCTTCGTAGTGACCTGATATATGAAGGGATTTTTTTCTGTGAAAAACAAAAAGAATACTGAAAAATATACATAAAACACCCGTGCTTTCAACATCTCGGATTTGGATAAATATAACGAACTTCAAAAATTTTTGAAAAATCGGTTATAAAATGCCTTCCTAGTGACCTGATATATGAAGGGTTATTTACAGAGAAAAAACAAAAGGTTTGGTGCAGTATGTTCTAAAGCAATCAGGTGGTTCAGAATTGTGTATTTTTCACAAACTATCACAAATTTTGCAAAAACCTGCATAAAGTACCTCTCAGTTCGGCTTATAAGCGAAGGGTTTTTTATTCGGACAACCATTTTGAAAAAAATTGCACAAAATTTTCAAAATTGGTTGTAAAAGGGGTCGTTTTTTCGGCTTATAAGTGAGGGGGTTTTTTCATTTAAAAATTTTCTTCAAAAGTTTTCGAAAAAAGCGGGGCAAACCCCCTCATTTTTCGGCTTATCAGTAAGAGGTTTTTTCGTCCCTTCGATGTACCTTGAAAACTGCATACAGGCAATATAAATACGTTACTCTGTTTTGCCCGAAAGGGAAAAGCAGCACCATGCAGTGCGCCATGACGATGAACAGGATGTGAAGAAATATCCGAG
>NZ_JADCKK010000091.1:0-7541 GCF_014982935.1 Anaerotignum lactatifermentans
GTTCTTTTGAAGTCTTCGTCATAGCGAATACCTTTGCTGTTTGTTGACATGTAAATACCTCCTTTTGGTGTCTACTTTATTGTAATAGATAGTTACTTTATGTGTCCACTTTTTTAATATAGATCCAGACATTACAGCAAAAGGTGCAATAGATATGATATTAAACGAAGCAACAGAAGGAACAACAGTGGTATGGTATCAGAAGGAATGGAAAGAATATAAAAAGAAAAGCTTTAGATACCGGATAAGAAAGTATAAATATATCTGGCTTTCAATAAGTACAATACTTGTTTTATTCATTATGATTAATTTGTGTATGTAAGTAATTTTACATTAATTATGAAAACAATGAAAACAAGTAAGACTTTATCAAATCTGTTTGGGAAATCTATAGCGAAAAATCGTAAAAAGTTTTTGCAAATAAGAAAAACACTTATATGAAAAGCAATTATTCTATGAAATTGGAGGTTTTTTGCAATGATTGAAATGTTGTCTGCAAAAGAAATCGAAAGTTATTTGATTTTTTTAAAAGAGCAGGAAAAAAGTAAGGAAACCATTGAAAAGTACAAAAGAGAATTGTACGATTTATTGAAATTTTTATCCCAAAAAGACCTAACAAAAGAAGTTTTGATTTTGTGGAAAACAAAACTTCAGAATAACTATAGCGCATCCAGTGTGAATGGAAAGCTGGTTGCTGCTAATGGTTTTTTTTCATTTCTGGGTAGACATGATTTACGGATGAAGCTGTTGAAAATACAGAAAGAAATTTTTAGCAAAGAGGAAAAAGAACTTACAAGGCAAGAATATGTAAGATTAGTAGAAACTGCTCAAAAAAAGGGTAATATCCGCCTTTCGTTGGTTATTCAAACGATATGTGCGACAGGAATCCGTGTCTCAGAGCTGCAGTTTATTACAGTAGAAGCACTGCGAAAAGGGTGTGCGGAAGTAAATTGTAAAGGAAAACGTCGAATTATATTTTTACCTGAAAAACTGCAAAGAATACTGCTTAGATATGCCAAAAGCCATAGCATAGGGGAAGGGCATGTATTTATAACAAAGAGCGGACGTCCAATGAATAGAAGCAATATCTGGGCTGACATGAAAAAACTGTGCAGGGAAGCGCACGTTTCACCGGAAAAAGTTTTTCCTCATAATCTTCGGCATTTGTTTGCTCGAACATTTTATAGTTTAGAAAAAGACATTGCAAAATTGGCAGATCTACTAGGACACAGTAGCATAGAGACTACAAGAATTTATATTATGGAGAGCGGAAAAGAACATCGGAGAAGATTAAACCAAATGAGGCTGGTGTGGTAACGGAATTTCTATTCCGTAGTATTTTTACTTTATTTTTGTCTATAAATTCATCATAAAATAAAACTCCCCGATTCATTTTTTAGAAAAAAGCAACAAAATAAACCGATTTTGTCATTGAAAACAAATCGGTTTTGTTTTTATGTTTTTAACTTGCTATAATTGTAAAAAAATGCTATTGTAAAAACATACAGATGTATTACAGCATAAATTTATGTACAAGCAAATACTACGGAATAGAAATTCTGTTAGAAATGAGTGATTTTTATGAAAACGATTCCTTTTGATATTGAGACAATCAATACTTTTTTAAGTATGAAAGAAAAAATAGGTCTTAAGAAAGACACCATTGTAGAGTACCGTAGAGTCCTTTTGCATTTTAGGGAAGAACTTTTACCAGATGTGGAATTGAAGCCAAATACACTCCTGCAATGGAAAGAGAAAATGATAAATGAGGGAAAATTTTCTACTAGAAGTATCAACCGTAGTTTGGCGATTATAAATCAGTTTTTGGACTTTGTGGGAGAGCGGAACTGGCAAGTAGCTGGTATCCATCCTAATGAAGTACAGATGGAGCCTTTGCGACGAGAGGAATATATTCGATTACTTCAGGTTGCTAAAAAACAGAATAAAGAACAGATTTACTTTATTATGAAAACCATTTGCGTATTGGGGGTATCCGTAAGAGAGCTTCCGCAGATTACAGTTTCTTTTGTACAGGCTGGATACGGAACTATTTTAACGGATTCTAAAAGTAGAACTGTGGTCATTCCAATACCATTGCAAAGTGAATTGCTGGATTACTGTAACCGAAAAGGCATAAAAGAGGAGCCCATCTTTTGCTCTCAGAGAAATAAAGAAATTCATCGAACAGTGATCATTTCGTGGATGAAACAGCTGTGTGTATTGGCAGACGTGAAACCGGAAAAAGCAAACCCAAGAAATCTTCTGAAGTTATACGAACAAACCCAGGAAGAATTGCAGAAAAAAGTATCTTTTCTGATTCAACAGTCTTATCAAAAAGTTTTAGAAGCGGAAGATATTCTTATATTTGCAGAAGAAATAAATCAAAGTTGATATATGTTCCGAAAAAATCGGATCATAAGTGATTATATCTGACTACATAACTGCTTGTGCAATGCAAGAGGAAAGGCTGCGATTGATGGACTGCCTATAATAAGCAGTTACTTTTTGAAACTGCTTTTTATATAAATTTATTAAGCGGAATGTAGGTAAATCCTGCAGATATGTTGGTTTTTAAGATGGAGGGGAGACTATGAGGTAAGAAATACATGAAACGATATGAGATGAAATAGGGAGGAG
Source organism: Anaerotignum lactatifermentans (assembly GCF_014982935.1). Classification (NCBI taxonomy): domain Bacteria; kingdom Bacillati; phylum Bacillota; class Clostridia; order Lachnospirales; family Anaerotignaceae; genus Anaerotignum; species Anaerotignum lactatifermentans. The sequence continues at coordinate 2,638 of NZ_JADCKK010000091.1, forward strand.
ATTATGATGAAAAAAATCATTTCTTTGTTCATGACATTGGTTATGATTTTATCAGTAACAAATGTTGCTGTGTATGCGGTTCAGCCCGCAGGAACGTTATGTGAGCATCACGCAGAACACAATGAAACTTGTGGGTATCTGGCGGCTGACGCAGGTTCACCTTGTATGCATATCCATGATGGAACTTGCGGCTATGAGGAGGCAGTAAGTGAAATGCCTTGCGATGGAGGCTGTATAGATACAGACGACGATGGTGTCATCGACCATGTAGAAGGATGCAGTTATCAGCCTGCAGTAGAAGGACACGCATGTACTCATATACACGATGCTGTATGTGGTTATCAAGAAGCTACTGAAGGAAAACCTTGTGGTTATGTTTGTGAAATTTGCGATGATACAGTAGAGGATGAAGATTCTGAGATAGTTTGCAGTTGCGAAACACAGTGCACAGAAGATAAATTAAATGAAGATTGCTCTGTATGCAGTGTAAACTGGGAAAGTTGTGCAGGAGAAGCGGAAACAGAAGTTTCCACTCTTAAGCCAATGCTGTTGGTTCAGTCTAGAAACAGTGTTGATTCTTATGACAGCTTACAAAAAGCAATTAATGAGGCTACAGATAATGTGGAAACAAAAATTACTTTATCCAATGATGTTGAGGTAACTAAAACCATTGAAATTCCAAGTGATAAAGTAATTACATTGGATTTGGGAGGATGTACGGTTTCCTATACGGGCGTTGGACATATTAGCATTTTTACAGTTAAAGGGAACTTGACGCTGATTGGCAGTGGTATTATTACAGGTGGTACTGGAAATAATGTGCCTGATCCTTATGTTTATAAGGGCGGCGGTGTCTATGTAGATAACAATGCTACATTCAATATGGGTACAAAAGAAGACCAGTGCAATGTAGAAATTACAGAAAACAGAGCACCTACGAGTAACAGATCCTTTGGTGGTGGTGTTCATGTTAGTAGAGGTGCAACTTTCAATATGTATAGTGGCACAATCTCTAAAAATTTTGTTAACTATGAAGGTGCTGGTGTTTATGTTAGTAGCGGTGCAACTTTCAATATGCATGGCGGTACAATCTCTGAAAATGAAATAGAGAATACTAATGATTCCGAACATGGTGCTGGTGTTTATGTTAGTAGCGGTGCAACTTTCAATATGTATGACGGTACAATCTCTGGAAATAAAGCAGGCACAGGCGGTGGCGTCTATGTAGATAATGCAACCTTTAATATGGAAAACGGAACTATTTCTGAAAATCTGTGCAGAGATAATGTAGGGGCTGCTGCTGTATATGTAAAAGGTAAAACAGCCAAGTTTGTAATGAATGGTGGTTTGATTGATAAAAATATCGCACGATATTATAATGACAAAAATAATGGGTGCGCTGTAAAGGTTGACTCTGGCGGCGAATTTGAGTTAAATGAAAATGGCACTATATCCAATACCCAAGGAAATGGTGTCATTGTAACGGATTATGACTATTCATCATATAAATATTCTGCCTTCACCATGAATGGTGGCACAATTACAGGAAATACGGCAACGACTAGCCCAGATGTCATAGCAAACGGCACACTAGCCGCCACACACGCCGGAGGCGCAGGTGTTCTTGTGCAAAATTATTCTATCTTTACCATGAACGATGGTACAATTACAGGAAATGAGGCATTTTCCTATGGTGGTGGCGTATATGTTGTTGATGCCACATTTAAAATGAATGATGGTACAATTACAGAAAATACGGCAAAAAACAATGGTGGCGGCGGCGTTTGTTTAAGTCGAGGTAAAATGACCATGGAAGGCGGTAACATTACCGAAAATCATGCCCAATATGGCGGTGGTATCTATCTCTCTAACTCTTCAAAATTTGATAGAACAGCAGGTGATTTGTATTTCAATACTGCGGAGCAATATGGCGATGATGTTGCATTGAAAAGCATATACTCTAAAGATTGGAAATTAGGAGCAGTTGACAGTGATTGGACGGTAGATAGCTGTGGAGATACCGTTGATGGATGGTACCAAGATGGGAAATGGAAAACCAATAGCAGTTCAGAAGGGAATGTTGCCCGATGGAATGCGTCCATCAGCGTAGATGGTAATGTAACTGAAAAGTGTGTGGCTGATCAAGATGTTTTTGCAAAATCAATAGGAAACTTTACACCAAATTACTATGGTGTATATGGTATTAAGGCGGCACACGGCAGTAAAAGTTATTGTACGGTAACTTTCGACTATAATGATGGCATAACTCAAGATACTGTAGAAAAAGTACTTATTGGAACCGCGGTTTCTGCCCCTGCTGAACCTGAAAGAGAAGGTTATACTTTTGTTGGTTGGTATACAGAGAATAATGATCAAACACCTTATAATTTTAGTTCGCTAGTATATAGTCAAACAGTTCTTGTAGCTAAGTGGGAGAAAAAATTAACGTTGAAGTATGATCTTTCTGAAGGTGTTGGGGCAGACGGTATAGATTATTCAGAAAAAGAATATGCAAAAGATGAAGAAATCCTTGTTTTATCCGCACCATCTAAAGAAGATTATACTTTCATTGAATGGAATACAGAACAAAATGGAGAAGGTACATCTTACCAGCCCGGTGATCACATTACCCTTGCCCAAGACACAACATTATATGCACAATGGACACCGAACATCAAAATTCAGCCGGCAAATATCACCATTTATATGGGCGGCAGCAGTTATGGCGGCGTTGTAGACGATGAAGGTAGTTTAGTTGGTAATAATGGGTTTCCGAAACCTGGTTTCACAGTGATCTTGCCAGAAGAATTAAATTCTGTAGATATGAGCAAACTATATCTTCAGTATAAAGAAAATGAAAACTCTATATTACAATGGAAATTTGAAAAATATGGGGATGGTGAACATAATATCTATCGTATTGTTGTAGATGGTGAAACACCCCAGCGTGATGTACGCATGGAATTTGAAAATGCACAAGGACAAATTGTAGAAAAAGATACATTTGATATTAAAGAGCATTTGAATCAAACTCTGATCATGCGTGTATATGGTGATGGGATTGATGCAGGAAAAGTTTCCTTTATGTATGAAGATAAAATCTATGGAATTTCTGTGTTGCCTGCGACACTTACTGTTCGCGGAACGACCAATGCAGTACAATATGCAGATCCTTCCGATGGCATTATTGCGGAAAAACCCGGATTGATTACACAGGAAGGAACATCTTATTATGTCAATGGCTCAGAAGTAGAGGTAATGGATACTACTGGAATTTCTCTATTATTTGATGAAATCATCAATTCCAATGAAGCCAATGATAACCGTACAAATCTGCTTCTGCAGCGTGTAGAGAAGATTCTTGGAAATTCCGACAGTGATCGTGTGTATGATTTTAAGTATCTGGATCTTGTAGATCAGAACAATGGTAATGCGTGGGTCAAAGCGGACAAGCCTGTTACTATTTACTGGCCATTGCCAGAAGGAACAAATGCTGATAGTTCTTTCACCCTACTGCATTTTACAGACGCACACCGTAGTTTGACAGAAGAACAGATTAAAGACGCTATTAACAACGGTGATGTCGAAACAATGAAAATCAAAGAAGTCACTAATACTCATGTTGTCTTTGATGTGACACCTGGTAACTTTTCACCATTTGTTCTGATAGGAGAAGAAAAGAAATCTTCTGATTCTGGTGCTTCCTCTGGTGGAGGGCATACTTCCAATACCTACTATGTCCGTTATCATGATAACGTTGAAACAGTAAAAGATGGAAAATTTATTCCAGGGGAAACTGTGACAGTAAAGGGGAATATCTTTACTGCACCCAGAGGTAAGGTGCTGGCAGGCTGGAGCTTGGAAGAAGATGGCAAAGTGGAGTACAAAGCAGGGGATACTTTCCGTATGCCTGGAAAAACCTTGGATCTTTACGCCGTATGGAAAGATGCTGAGATAGAAGGTCATAAAGCATATATCACTGGCTATCCAGATGGAACTGTTGGTCCTGACAGGAGCATTACCCGTGCAGAGGCTGCTACCATGTTCTATAACCTGCTGACAGACAAAAGCGCAGATAAGAGATTGCTTGCAGATGTGCCTATGGATCAATGGTACGCAAAACCTGTAACCACACTTGCTGGTTTGGGGATTATTTCTGGTTATCCTGATGGTACTTTTAAACCTAATTCACCTATTACCCGTGCAGAATTTGTTACAATGGCAATGAATTTTGCAAATGCTGAGAAAGGCACAACTTGCAGTTTCCCTGACGTATCTGAAAACATTTGGTATTATGGCGCGGTCGCTGGTGCAACAGAACACGGTTGGATCAGTGGCTATCCAGATGGCACTTTTGGTCCCGAACGAAATATTACCCGTGGAGAAGTGGCAAGCATCATTAACCGTATGGAAAATCGCGCGGCAGACATCTCCTTTATTTTGGAAAATCTGGATGAATTGCATACATTCAGTGACTTGCCTTTCCAACATTGGGCGTATGGTTCTATGATGGAAGCGGCAAATGGACATAATTATGTACGTGAATCTGCTAACGCTTACGAAGTGTGGGTAAGTGCTCAGTAACGTATTATATCTATAATAGAAAAGGCTTGTGCTTTTAGCGCAAGCCTTTTTATGATCGATGATGGCGATATTTTTATGATGTAAGTTTTAAGAAACAATCAGAAAAATAAGGTTATGATTTCATATATATTAGTCAAAAATGTGTAATGTGTTTTCAATTTTACCTGTTTGATGGTATAATCTAATCTATACAGAAAAGTCCAGCGGTGATATGTCAAGATAAAAACAATATTGAAAGATATACTTTCAGCTATGTTTCAAAAAGACAAAAACACCCACCTAAGCCCTGCAAATCGTATTTTTGAAAAATGAGCAGGGTT
>NZ_JADCKK010000092.1:0-7497 GCF_014982935.1 Anaerotignum lactatifermentans
GAACCCTGCTCATTTTTCAAAAATACGATTTGCAGGGCTTAGGTGGGTGTTTTTGTCTTTTTGAAACATAGCTGAAAGTATATCTTTCAATATTGTTTTTATCTTGACATATCACCGCTGGACTTTTAAGTCGATTTTGTACTCTTGGGTTACAGAATTACTTTATTTTAAATATTCCAATGCAGTAAGCACATGAATTTTCACACCGGTCAGCAGTGTATCTTCATCAATATTGAAATCACATCTATGATGAGGTTTGTCACTGCCAACTTCTGGATTGCCTGTCCCAATAAAGATCAAGGCACCAGGAATGTTATTGTGATTGATAAACTCAGAGAAGTCCTCCCCGCCCATACAACAGTAAGGAATGATATTATGTTCAGGAACAATTTGATTCATGACATGTGTTTTCAGGAACTGTACACTGCTTTCATCATTCATAACAGTATAACTGCTTGGCATAAACTCTACAGTGCCGTTAATACGGTAAGCTTCGCAGATACTTTTCACAATTCTTTCAAATCGCTTTCTAGGCTGCTGTTCGCCGTCATCATCGCCATCATAAAGATAACGAAGGGTACCTTCCATTTCTACCGTTTCTGCGATAATATTGGAAGATGTACCACCAGAGATTTTGCCAAACATAATGACAGTAGCATCCATAGGATCAATTTCTCTGGTCTGAATACTCTGCACAGACTGAATGATATTGGCTGCACAGATGATGGGATCAATGCTGCTCTGGGGTGCCGAAGTATGCCCGCCTTTCCCCACCAATGTGATTTTAAAGTTATACATTTCTGCCATCACCGGACCACTTTTCAAACCAATATACCCACTGGGAATGGGTGTCCAAAGATGCACTGCAAAAGACGTATCCACATCGGGATTTTTCAGCACCCCTTCTTTGATCAAGAAGCTTGCACCATCCTCTTCTTCATTCGGCTGAAATACCAATTTCACAGTCCCATGCATTGCATCCCTTTGCTCTGTCAGACTTTTCGCCGCGACCAGAAGCATTGCCATATGTCCATCATGTCCACAGGCGTGCATAACACCTTTGTTTTCAGATACATATGCAACATCGTTTTCTTCCAAAACTGCAAGTGCATCCATATCCGATCTCAGCAATATTGTTTTTCCAGGATATTTCCCTTCAATCAATGCCACAACACCCGTTTTCGCAATAACTTTCGGTTCCAGCCCCAGATTTTTCAGATATTCCTGAATAAATTTGGATGTTTCATATTCCTGAAACCCTAATTCAGGGTGTTTGTGAAAATGTCTTCTCAATTGAATTACTTCATCTTTATATTGCTCAAAGTTATACATAAAACGCCGCCTTCCAAACACTTCTCATTTTCTGTTGACCGACAATGCCAACTGCATTCTATCCACAGATCAGATCCAGCCACGTGCTGTCATGGAATCTGCAATTTTCTTCAGGGCATTGATCCAAGCACCATTTCTCATGGATGTATCATATTTTTCTGCTGAAGCTTTTGTCGCACGGTAAGCACTAACAATTCTTTCTTCCAGTTTGTTTCTTACCTTATCCACATCCCAGTAATCATCTGTCAGCCCCTGTGTTCTTTCAAAAGAGCATACGATTGCACTGCCGCAGTTTGTCAGTACATCTGGAACGATAGCAATGCCTCTTTTTGCCAGAATTTCTTCTGCTTCAGGAGTTGTAGGACCATTTGCCGCTTCCATAATCAGTTTTGCCTGAATCTTATCTGCATTACCTTCGTTCAGTACGCTCTGAACAGCAGCGGGAACCAGAATATCACAAGGCAGTTCCAGCAGTTCTGCATTGCTCAGAGATTTTGTACCAGGGAAACCTTCTACATAACCTGTTTTCGCAACATGTTCAACCAGTGCAGGAATATCAATACCATCTTCGTTGTAGATTGCATTTTTGATATCGCCAACACCTACTACTTTAAAGCCCGCTTCCCGATACAAAAGTGCAGCAGTTCTGCCTACATTGCCAAAGCCCTGTACAACAATTTTTGCATCGGACGCAATACCCAGATCTTTTACAGCCTCTCTTGTTACGAAGAATACGCCAGTACCTGTTGCTTCCATACTCAGCTGTGTACCATTTGTAGCAACAGGTTTGTCATTGATTGCCGCAGGCTGATGATACTGTTTGATTTCCTCCAGTTCATCCAGCATCCAAGCCATTGTTTTACCGCTTGTACCAATGTCAGCACCAGGAACGTCAACCCATGCGCCTTTCATAGGAAGTTTACGAATGTAAGCACGACACAGTCTTTCATATTCACCTTCAGACAGTGTTTTAGGATCAACTTTCACGCCACCTTTACCGCCGCCTGCAGGAATACCTGCTACTGCATGTTTTACTGTCATCCACAAACCCAGAGCTTTTACGATATCCAGATCCAAATCAGGAACAAATCTCAGACCGTTTTTCACCTGCCCCAGGGCATCATTATAATGTACTCTGTAAGCTTCGAAGAATTTCAGTTCGCCATTATCCATTTTCATAGGAATGGTAAACTGAAAAATTCTTTTAGGCTGTTCCAAATATCTAACAGCATCGGGATTGATACCTGCAATTTTTGCTGCGGTATGCAGAGCCGCCTGGGATGTTTCAAAAGGGTTATTGCTCATAGTATATTCCTCCTGTCAAAAAACATAAATAGAATATTTTCTGTTTCTAATGATATATTCTTAAAACGTATATCCCTTATCCAGAGCATCTCTGTTTACAGGAATCAGTTTTTCTTTTTTACCTGGGAACACAGACTTTAGTTCGTCTTTTACTTCATCCAGGCTTACAAAGTTCAGATATTTCATTGCAACGCCAAGCGCTACCATATTCGCTGTTTTTGCATTGCCCAGTTCCATTGCTAAGTCATTTACTGGCACACGGATAATATCAATATCGATTCTTTCCGGTTTAATGGATACCAGATTGCTGTTAATGATTAATTTGCCGCCAGGCTTTACCATTGCTTCATAATCTTTTAAAGAACGATCATCCATTACCAGCAGTAATTCTGCTTCAGAAATAATAGGAGAGCCCATCTTTTCTGCTACAGTCATCTGGCACATAGTACGACCGCCACGCTTTTCCTGACCATAGGAAGGAGAAAAAGTAACTGTATATCCTTTGCGTACTGCCGCCTGACAGATCAATTCACCAATGGAGATGACACCTTGTCCGCCAATACCCGAAAACATAAATTGACTTTTCATTATTTATCCACCTCCGTATCTTTGAATACTCCCAATGGATAAATGGGAATCATGTTATCATCAATAAATTCAATTGCTTTTAAAGGCTTCAGCCCCCAACCTGTAGGACAAGGAGAAAGAATTTCCACAAAACTCATGCCTTTGCCTTCTTTCTGCAGTTCCAGTGCTTTCTGAATCGCTTTTTTTGCCGCGAAAATATTTCTGGGACTATTCACTGCAACTCTTTCGCTGTAAATACAACCTTGAATATTAGAAATCAATTCTGCCATATTCACTGGAGCACCTGCCTGTTCTACTGTTTTCCCATAAGGTGTGGTAGATGTGATCTGCCCTTCCAGCGTAGTAGGTGCCATTTGTCCACCTGTCATGCCGTAAATCGCATTATTAACAAAAATAACACTGAACTTCTCTCCTCTGATGGCTGCATGGATAATTTCGGACATCCCTTCTGATACCATGTCGCCATCCCCCTGATAAACAACAATCAAGTTTTCTGGTCTGGCACGTTTCAATCCAGTTGCCAGAGCAGGTGCACGCCCATGCAGCGCACAAATGGAATCTGTTTTAAAATACTGATCCGCATATACAGAACAGCCAATGGGCCATACCATAACGGTATCTTCCAGCCAGCCTTTTTCGTCAATGATTTCCGCAATCAGTTTATTGATAATCGCATGTCCACATCCGCCACAGTATTTGAAATAGGTTTCCTGCAGGGCTGATGGTCTTTTGTACATAACTTGCATTATCTGCACCCCTTTCTATTTCGCATACAGTTCTTTTACTTTTTCCAGCAATTCTTTCGGTGTTGGTGTAAAACCACCTAAACGACCATAGAAAGAAACTGCATCTTTATCTTTAACAGAAAGCTTGACATCTTCCACCATCTGACCTGCATTCAGTTCCACTACCAAGAACTTTTTACCATCTAAGCCTTCAAAAGCTTTTTCAGGGAAAGGCCATACGCGCTGAGGACGAATCATACCAACTTTCAGACCATTTTCTCTTGCCATTTCAACAGTATCCAGAGCAACTCTGGCAACAGAACCAAATGCTACGAGAATTAGTTCTGCATCTTCTGTTTCGATGCTTTCCCATCTTTGTTCATTCTCGCGGATCTTTGCAAACTTATTCTGCAAATTCTGGTTAAATGCTTCCCACTGTGCAGGACCATCACCACATGTAGTGATTACGTTATGTTCTCTGTTCTTTGCGCCTGTTACAGCACCAGGGAATGAAATATCTTTCGGTGTTACTTCGCCAGGAAGTTCAACACTTTCTCTCATCTTAGCCAGTGTAGCATCTGTCAAAACAATCACGGGATTCAAATACTGTTCTGCCAATTCAAAGGCTTCCTGAATCATATCTGCCTGTTCTTGTACAGAATAGGGTGCCAAACAAATCACATTATAGTCACCATGACCGCCGCCTTTTACAGCTTGAAAATAATCTCCCTGCGATGCCAAGATCTCACCGTCAGCCGGACCAGGTCTCATAACATTGACAACCACTGCTGGCAGCCCTGCTGCTGCCATATAACTCATGGCTTCTTGTCCAAGGCTAAAACCAGGACCAGCAGTACCTGTCATAGCTCTTTTGCCTGCTGCTGCTGCACCAGCAATCATATTAAAAGCTGCTACTTCTGTTTCTGCCTGTACAAAAACCAAATCTCTTTTGGGTGCCTGTGCTGCATAATATTCTGGCATTTCACTAGATGGCGTGATCGGATAACCGAAGAAAAATCTGCATCCTGCGCGAATTGCAGACTCAGCCAGTGCCGCATTCCCCTGCATAAACACTTTCTCGCCCATTGGTCATACCTCCCTATTCAGAAATATCTTTTACAACTTCAATTGCACCTTCTGGACAAACTTTTGCACAAGTCGCACATCCAATGCATTCTTCCATATTTTCAATAACAGGTGTGTAGTAGCCCTGCTTATTGATTTTGTCCCCAGCGGCAATAATTTTCTTAGGACAGAATTTCACACAATAATGACACTCTTTGCATCTGTCGAAATCAATTTTGACCAAATTCATAGGAGCGCTTCCCCCTTTTCGTTTTTATGAAGTAAAATCCGCCGGAACCAAGTGCTTTTTGTTCCAGCGGATTTATGATGAGTCATTGCATTTATCTGCTTAAAATCCTACTACTGGACTGCAAAACACATATTATTCTCCGGGATGTTTTCTGTCTTTAAAGGAAGATTCCTGAGGTCCTCTCTGATCCTTCTTCGCGATATAAAGACTGCCTGTTGCTCTGCCGCACAGTACTGGAGGTTCACAGGCAGTTGCTGCTGTTCCGGGTGTTGCTACACCAGAAAGATCTGCGTCTGTTCTGTCCAGCTGTGTTGCCACTTTCCACGCTTCAAATTTACATGTATAAGACTGGTTACCAACTTTTTCTATCCAGCCATGATATTCCATAAAGTCACCTACATATACAGGAGACAAAAATTCAATATTTTCATATCCCAGGAACAGACTGATATCGCCATCCACATAAACCATAAGTTCTGTGCCGACATCTCCCCACTGGTCAACGATTCTTGCGCCGTTTACCAGACCACCTACATAATGTGCATCTTTTGCGCTCATCATCAGATGATGTACTACTTTTTTACCTACCATAAAAACTCCTCCTTTAATTCTAAATAGTAGAATATTGTTTTGATATTGGGAATGTGTTGTAGCTTTATTATATGGAATGCCATTCTATTTGTCAACGGTGTTCTGCATTAAAATATGTACAATTTTTCCATGAAAAATTTGTGCAGTTCCGAAAGGGCATTTCCTATCCTATTTTTTGTTTTTTTATGCTTTGTTGACGATCTCTTGCTTTGTCAAAAAAAGAGCCCTGATTCTATCTACTGAATCAGGGCTCTTCCTATTTCCTTTTATGCATAAAAAAACCTTCTATATTTACTATAGAAGGTTTTGTAATATCATAAATTTTGTTGTCTATACTTCTTTTTGATACCCAAGATATTCCGAAAGGGCTTCTCCAGCCTTTTTGAGTTCTTGAATAATCTCTTGACTTTTTTCTTTTGTAAATCTACTGCTAGGAACACTAATGCTGATAGCCGCTATCAATTCATTCTTATAGTCAAAGACAGGAACCGCTGTGCAAATCAAATCATCACAAAATTCCATATTGTCTATGGAATAACCATTTTTTTTCACTATTTCCAATTCAGAATACATATCATCTAATGATACGATTGTATTCTGTGTTATTGGCTGAATATCTGCTTTTGTAAAATAGTCCTTTACTTCTTCTTTTGTGAAATGACTCAGGAATTGTTTTCCCAAAGCAGTTGCATACAAAGGCTCTCTTTCTCCAATCTCCACAGTAGAACGCAGCCTTCGATCTGGCTCCATCTTACAGATAATAACAACTTCGCCATTGTTATAAATACCCAGATTGACCGTTTCCATACATTTTGTACATAACTGTTCCAAAATCTTCTGATAAACAGCCTCATTTAAATTGTGGCTAGCAGGAACTGCCTGAGCAATATCATAAATCCCCCATCCCAAACGATAGGTCGTAACACTTCCTTCTACCTTTTCTACAAAACCATAAGCATAAAGTGTATCCAAAATTCGATGTACAACGCTTTTTCCCATATCCAGCTTTTCACTGATTTCCGCAAGACCCATTCCGCTAGAAGAATTCGCACATTTCAAACACAGCAAAATGTCAATTGCTTTTTCCAATGTTTGAACCGGATATTTCGGTTTATATACTGAATTTACCATACTTATCTCCCCCATTTTATGTACCTTATTTTTTAATATATACCATTTATTTCAAGAAAACAATAAGCAATAATATTTTTTTATATAAAAAATTGTCATAAATTGTAATATTTTCAATCATATCACATCAAAATACCATACGCATCATCATAATGCACTCTATCGTTATAAAACTCAGCATAAAACTAATCACAACTAAAACTATATGGAACAGTCATTTCAGAAATATCTCTTGGTTAGATTATCTTTCTTTTTCCTGTTTATTCTTTCTTAACCCTCTCTATGATTTATTGTATCACGAAAAAAGTTCATAAAATCTTCCTAGACCTTAGACAGTACTATTCCTTTCAACGCAAAAAGGCAGTGAGATTTTTGAACTGCTTCAGATTGTGCGGACAGCACAAAAAGGCCTCTATGTAGGAAAATATGAAGTTTTAAGTGGAGAGGCGTCGCGTAAGCGGCGGCTCTCCGGTTTTTAACTGGATGCGCTCATGGTTGTAAAAATAAATA
>NZ_JADCKK010000093.1:0-7427 GCF_014982935.1 Anaerotignum lactatifermentans
CAAGAGCGGTGGAACAGTATCAACATACGGTCTTTGATGACAGTGATTTTCAGACAGAAAAACTGCTGTATCTTCTGAACCATACGCCGGTTCCAACGAAGTTTGACAGCCATCTCCTGGCGGAAACCATGAAAAAAGTCGTTGTTGCGAAAGAAGGGTATCTGGAGTTTCATTTCAAAAATGGGTATCAGCGAAAAATATGGCTAAAGGAGGAATGAGTGATGCTACAGACCATAAAAAAGAATATTTCCGTGATTCCGGCGGTACCTGCCCATGTGGCAGAAGGTAGCCGAGAGACCAAACTGCTTCGGGTAGCCGCTTACTGCCGTGTCAGCACCTTACAGGAACAGCAGGAAAGCAGTTATGAAGCACAGGTAAACCACTATCGGGAAAAGATACAGAACCACCCTGGCTGGAAATTGGCTGGCATTTACGCCGATGATGGGAAAAGCGCCACCAGTACCAAAAAACGTCTGGATTTTCAGGCAATGATCGGGGATTGTATGGCAGGGAAAATCGATATGGTACTGACAAAGTCCGTCAGCCGCTTTGCCAGAAATACGGTGGATGCCCTGACCAATATCAGAAAACTGAAAGAAAAGAATATCCCTGTCATATTCGAGAAAGAAAGCATCAATACCATGGAGGGCAGCGGAGAACTGCTCTTGACCATATTGAGCAGTCAGGCACAGGAAGAAAGCCGGAACATCAGCGAAAACTGTCATTGGGGTATTGTGCGGAAGTTTGAGGAAGGGAAAGTCATGGTGAACCACAGCAGATTTCTGGGCTATACGAAAGACAAAGACGGAAATCTTGTGATCGTGCCGGAAGAAGCACAGCTGGTGCGGCGGATCTATAAGCTGTATCTGGAAGGCAACAGCAGTTACCGCATCAAACGGATTCTGGAAGCTGAGGGCATTCCTACGGTAACAGGGAAAAAGATATGGAGCACCACCACCATTGACCGGATGCTTTCCAATGAGAAATATATGGGGGATGCCCTCCTGCAGAAAACATATACAGTGGATTTCCTGACGAAAAAGAAAGTGAAAAACAACGGCATCGTACCCCAGTATTACATAGAGAATGACCATGAAGCCATTATCCCCAAAGAATTGTTTTATCGTGTACAGGAGGAAAAAGCCAGAAGGGCTGCCATCTATAAACCGGCTGTCAAAAGAAAAAATGGACTGCAAAAAGGAAAATACAGCGGCAAATATGTTCTGTCTGATCTTCTCTACTGTGGAGAATGCGGACAGCCTTATCGCAGACAGGTCTGGTCAAAGTATGGGGTAAAGCAGGCGGTTTGGAGATGTGACAATCGGCTGAAAAATGGAAAAAAGAGGTGCAAGTATTCTCCCACACTGAAAGAAAAAACACTGCATACTGCCATTATGACTGCCATTAATAGTGTGGCAGAGGATCATGGGAGGTTTGTGCAGGCGTTTCGGGAAAATGTCCTGCAGGTCATTGGAAGTTATGAGGCTTCGGAAAAAGAAACGGAAATCCTCAAACAGATGGAAGCCTGCCAGAAAAAGCTGATGGAGCTTATGGAAATCGGGATGAAAGATGGAAAAGAGGATTTTGAACAGGAATATGACAAGATCATGGGGAAACTGAAAGAACTGCAAAAAGCCAGAACAAAGACCGCAAAAGAAAACAGACTGGCGGAAAGCTGTCAGCAAAGAACGACGGGTTTGGAGCAGTATATGGGAAAAACAGTCTGGTTACAGCGGGAGTTTGATGAGGAATTGGTGCGTAGGCTCATTCGAGTGATTAAAGTGGTCAATGAAAATAAACTGGAGATACAGTTTCATTCTGGGATTGTACTGGTACAGCGGATGGATTTTGAGGAGTGATGGGGAGGGAGGGAAACTTGAGGAGGTTTGAGAATGATAGGTTTTTAGGCGGTGGAAATAGAGAATCTCACTGCCTTTTTGTGTTGATGAGAGAGGTAAAAGGAATGTGTTTCTCTAAAAAATTTAGAAACATTGAGATCCTATGAGACTTTTTTTTCGTTATACTCTGGAAAATAAATCATAGAAAGGATAATATGTATGAGTAAAGAGCTAATAGGAAAAAATGGAAAAATCGTAGGATCAGCAGCTTATTTTCAGGAAATGAATCGAAACTGTAAGATAGCAGAAGTGATGAAAGTTCCAAAGGAATATCAATATTTTGATGGATGTAAAGAACTTGCGCGTAGCTGCAAAGAGATTGTTTCTGTGATATATCAAGATGTAAAAAATGTGCAGACATTTTGGCTTTTCTTCCTGAAAAAGATCGGCAGGAAACTGCAGAATTGGCAAAGGCGATAGGAGAAATTTCACGGCAATGGGGCAGTGCCAGTGGCGATGTGAACCAAATTGTTTCCCTTGTTTTGCTGTCTGCAAGTGCATCCAAAAGAGAAAATCATCTGAAAGCATGGGGATGATCGAAAAAACAGAACGAAAGCTACGAAGTACAACTGGAAGTAGTTTTTCTATGTCGGAAAAGATAAATCTTTTGCAAAAAGCAGTAAGTGGTACGGTCTATCAAGCGGCATCAAATGATGCAAAAAAATTGGAGTTTCTCATGTCTATAGAACAGGGAAAAGGAAAAGGGTTTTTACAGGATGTTTTGCATTATTATGATTATTTGAACCATCAGCGCAATTATGCTGGCAAAAATGGAAAGGTTGTTTGCAGCAGAGAATACAATCAGGAGATGCAGAAAAAAGTTTTTTTCAGAGGCTTTCCACGAGTTTATTCTTATGGGCATCCGAAAAAATATGTTTCAGAAATTCAGAATATGCTGAAAAAAGTATGCGATGAACTTTCTAATGATTTGGATCAAGGAGACAGAAATAAAGATTATATCCTTGATGAAAATGGAGAAATTTGCTTTACAGCTATAGAACAATGTGGAAAAGCAGGGATATCCTGTGCTGGTTTAAAAAATAAAGTGGAAAAACTGATGTGGTTTGTAGGTGGAAACCAACAAAAAATTTTGACTTTACAAAGAAATATAAATGCATTAGGGATCAGAGGTACACATGGATGGCTGAAAGAGGATGGGGTTTTCGGAGAGGAAACGCTTAGTGCGTGGAATGAATTGTTAAAGGCTCTGGTGTCAGGTTCTGTGCCTGTGTTGACTTATATTGATGTATTGCAGAGTGATTTAACAGGGGTAACACATGAGGTTGTAACAAGAGATATTCGCAAAGCAAAAACCAAAGATCCAATGCTGAAAAATTTGCCAGATAAGAATGATTATTCCATTTTGTTCTATACAAAGGATGGAAAAAAGAAAAGGGCATTTATGTTGGATAAACCGCATATTGAAGATGGAAAGAGTTTACCGTTTCATATTAATTATGATGTTGACAAACCGGAGTTTTTGAAAAAGTATCTAAATCACAAACCTATATCGGAAGCCACGTATATGAGATTTAAAAACTTTACAGAAGTAGGCAAAGTTGTACATATGGGTGGGAAAATTCTATTGGTGGCAGGTATTCTGTTGGATACTTTAGAAGTAGGAAACGCTGTGATAGATGATTTAAATGATGCAGATCAAAAGCTCGGTAAAAAAACAGATATGTCAGTAGCGAGAATAGGTAGTCGCTGGGCGGGAGCTGCTATCGGTGCAAAAGCAGGGGCAATGACAGGAGCATGGATAGGCTCTTTCGCACCTGGACCAGGAACAGCAGTTGGTGGTATACTGCTTGGTCTTGCAGGTGGAATTGGAGGAGCAATTGGTGGAGAAGAATTTGTAAACTGGGTATTTGATATTACGAATTTAGATGAATAAGGTGATGGTATGCTTTTTTTTCAGAAAAAAGAAGAACGAGGAATCAGTGGTAAAGCCATATCAGATTTATATAGAGCAAAAAGAAGATCATATAAAATATGGTTTTTCTTATTGGTCTCAGGATGATCCTTTGGAGGATTATCTCAAAATTGCTTTTGAAATTTTGGAAACCCTGTTGCAGGGATATTGGCTCTGGATCTGCAGAGTGGAGTGTGGCGCTGAAAAACAGAAAAAGGCACTGGAATATATGCAACGTTTTGCAAACATAGAGTACATTTATGAAGCATATATCATTGTGGAAAGAGTGAATACGTTTCATTCTCATTTGCTGGAGTCTTATTTTCAAAGGGAAAAGGAACATGGCATAGAACATGATTTCCGGTCGTTTATCATAAATGGATTTCAGAATCATATGGAAATGAAAAAAACAGCAGAAGAGCAGTATGATTTTCTTTTGCATCATCAGGGAGATGTCTGGGTTGATTACGAAGAATTGTTTGAAGGCCCTACTATGGAGATGGAAATAAAAAATGGGCTTTTTGATATGGAAAAACTGCTGGAGCTGTCCATAACTGTATGTAAAAAATATGGCAAAGAAACAAAAGTAATTTATGGCGGTGAACAAAAGGTGCAAGAAACGTTTACGGGTGATGTATGATGAGAAAACTAGCAAATTTATTTCAGAAAAAGCAAAAACAAGAAAAGCTGCCGGAGGATATCTTTTTCAGTCCGAGGTGCGTATATTACGAATCAGATATGGAAGGCATCAACAGTGGACAGGTTCAGGTGTTCACCCTCTATCCCAGTCTTTACACAGAGGAATCGGATGATGATTTTTGGAAGATTTGCAATGGAATTTTCTATGGACTGCTGCAAAACAGTAATGTGTTGATAGCAGTGAAAATGATAGACGGCAGTTCGGAAACGAAAAACGCAGTATTTCAGAGACTGAAAGAATGGAAAACTAGAAATCAGGAAGCTGTCATTCTGGAGTCTGATGAGGGATACCAGATATTATGCAGAGCAGACAAGATGATTTTTGATTTCAAACAATTTGAAGAAGATGGTATGGGGTTGTTTGACTATAAAATATATGGTTATTCCGAAAAGATGGAATGTCCGTATCAGGAACAGGCAAAACAGCTGATTACATAGCATCAGTACGATATTTATTTGTATTATTATAAATATCCGGATTATCTGGAAATCAGAGTGAAAAACAATCGAAAGATAAAGGATTTGCTTGATGTCATCGGCAGGGTATGCAAGGAAAATCAAAGGCGATTGTTTGTGGAGTATGAAGGATGATGCTGAGTATGCAAACGTAAAATTCGGTTATTATATAAATAAAATATGTAATTCTATTTAAAAACTATTATATTTACGAAAAAATCGTAAATAAATTGACTTTTAGGTATAATTGATATACGATAAAAATAGAAATGTATTGTTTTGGGGGTGAAAAACTAATGTTATTAATGTTTAAAGTGAAAAACTATACTTCATTTAAAAATGAAGCTATATTGGATATGAGAGCAACTGCATATGTACAGCATCCTACACATGTAATGCAAGTAAATGACAAACTAGGGCTGCTAAAAACAACCGCTTTGTATGGAGCTAATGCTTCAGGAAAGTCTAATCTAATCTCGGCAATGTTCTTTTTTGAACAATATATTTTTTCTCAGTTTATTAACAAAAATGAGAATCAGGATTTTGAATCTAACAAAATTGGTGTAAAAATGAAATTAGAACCATTTAGTTTATCAAATGAAACAAACGATGCTTCTGAGTTTGATATTATATTTTTGCATAATAATAAGCAGATACAGTATGGTTTTGAATGCACATCTAAGGAGGTTTTAACTGAATGGTTATATATTAACGACAAAAAGGTCTTTGAACGTACTGGTATAGAACTTTCTTTTGGCAGTAAATATCAAAAAATGTTGGGAGCTTACAAAAAGTTGCCAGCTGAGAGACTTTATATAGCTGTACTTGAATATTTTCTAGATGAAGAAGGAAAAAAAGTAATACTAGATGATTTTATTTCTTTCTTTAACAAGGAATACAATGTATTTACAGAAATTCTTTTTGAATCTACAGTAAAAGGTCTAGCGGGAATGGTTGGACTTTCAAAAAAACTTGTTAGTAATAAGGGATATAGAAACAAAGTAGAGCAGTATCTTCGTTTAGTTGATGTTGGAATCAAACGCTTAGATGTACAAACGGAGACGATTTTTGATGAGCGTACGGGTAAAAAAAAGAAAGAAAAAGTTATTCGTACCGTACACGATATTTATGATGAAACAGGAAATGTGGTTGGAGAAAAACTTTTTGATTTGCATCAGGAATCTACAGGCACACTTCGCTTTTTGGCATATATTCAAAATGCCATTGAAATGATTTCAAAGGGTGGTGTGTTTATTGTAGATGAAATGTCTGCAAGGCTACACCCGTTATTAACTAAATTGATTGTAGATATATTCTGTTCAAGTCAAAATACAAAAGCACAGTTGATTTTTACTACCCATGATATTTCACTTCTAAATAATAATCAATTTCGACGAGATGAGGTAGTATTTATAGATAAAAATGAACGTGGAGAATCTAGTTTATATGCTCTTTCTGATTTGAAAGTACGAGAGGATGCAACTTTTAATAAGGACTATCTTCAAGGAAAATATGGAGCTATTCCGATCTTTCATTATGATGATATTATGGGTGGTGGGTTGAATGGGTAGAACACAATTATCACCACAACGTCTTTTGGAAACAAAGCATACTAATTTGGGACGTATCATTATTTTTTGCGAAGGAAAAACAGAGAAATATTATTTTGATTATTTTGCAGAGATCATTAAGAAAAATAAGTACACTGATGTAGAGGTCGTTCTGGAAGCGGCAAATGGAAATGCACAGACTGTTCTAAATTTTGCAAATAAATTTATGGAAAGTGAGGAAAATAATCAGAAATTTAGTAATTATGGTAAATATCTAGCATTTGATTGTGATGATCCACCAGATATTCAAGCTGTAATATTGGCAGCAACAGAATATGAATTGTTGATTTCTAACCATTTATTTGAAACATGGTTGCTTATGCATTTTGAGGATGTGGATGAAAAGATATCAAAGAGAGAAATTTACAGGCGTTTATCGTCTCATTTGCATGATAATTATTCTAAAGGGCATAAGGGGAAAACGCGTGAAATAGTTCAAAACGGTGATATAGAAAAAGCTATCGATAATGCTAGAAAACTGGAAAATCAGTATTTTGATGAGGGGAAAAATATATTCACGGACATTAAAGATATGAATCCATTTACAAATGTTTATAAATTGATTGAACAGTTTATGGTTGAAATATCGTAATTTTAAAGAAAAGAAGTATGTGATTCTACGAATGGATTCAAACAATAAACAATGATATTTTACGGCATCCAGATGATAAGCCGATAATTGGTTTGTTGTTGGTAAAAGGAAAAAAATAAAACAGTAGTAGAGTTGAACAGGTCCAGTAAAAACGGACAATGACAAAAAGCCCCCTTATGTAGGATAATAGAACTACATAAGGGGGTCTCGCTATGTCCGGAAAAAAAGGAATGAAAAAGTATCCAGCGGGGATACGAGAG
>NZ_JADCKK010000094.1:0-7190 GCF_014982935.1 Anaerotignum lactatifermentans
ATAATAACCATCGAATCAAAGCAAAGTTAAAGGGCTTGCCACCTGCAATTTACAGACAACAAGCCCTTCTGGCTTCTTAAACAATTTTAATTTGAAAATATTGTCTAACTTTTTGGGTTCAGTTCACATAAAGGATTCCAGTTTTTTTATTTTTCTTCTTTGATGAGCCGCCCTGTCCAGCAAAGCAACAGGCGACTGCCCTGTTCAAACAATTCTCTGGAAATTTCATTTTGCCCTTTCAGCTCTTTTGCCATAGACAAAATTTCTTTTTCCATACCTTCTGCCATCTGCTCCAAATCCGTTCTTTTCTTTCCATAAACGCCTTTTTGCAGATAAACCACTGCCTGCACCACAAAAAGGGCGCCTTTATAAAAGGCTTTCAGCATCTCCCCATCTTTTTCATGAAGGAAATTGTGGACACAGCCATGGTACAAGTCACAAGCGCCTTTATGAACTGCCCGCTGGATGTCCTCTTTTGTGATTTCGCACCAAAGGGCATCCAGACTGCCCCGCAAAGGTGTTGTATCCTGTATGAACTGGAACAAATCCGCTTTATCCCAATGCATCAATTCTTCCCAGCCGCCTACGAAACCACAGAGCTTCTCCCGCATGGGCAAAGCAGACACAGCTTCATCATAAGCCTGCAAATCTTCCAGTTGTAATCCATCCAGCAAAAGCACCACATCAATGTCGCTTTCCGCTGTGGCTTCTCCTCTGCCATAACTGCCCTGTATGCCCAGAAAACATATCCGCTCTCCGAAAATACCATCTACACAGGCTGTCCAGTCTGCCAGCCATTTTTCCAAGTCCATGTCCTCTCCTCCTTTTCCAAAGTCAAAAAATGGATTCCCAAGCAGTCTCCCCTTAAGAAACCATCTCTTTTCTTTCATTTCTTAAAGGGAACTGCGATGGCTGTCTTCAGAAGAAAAATTTCAATTGAAATCTTAAAAATAGATAGCTGGAATCTTTTGTATCTCAAAGACTCCAGCTATCTTTTTTCTGATGAAGCAAGCCCTAAACATGAAGGGAATCCACTTCAAATTTTCTTTATTTCACATGTCTGCGGAAAATATGCTCTGCCGCCACAACGCCGTCTACTGCCGCTGACACAATACCGCCGGCATAGCCTGCCCCTTCTCCTGTGGGATACAGTCCCGTCAGAGAAAGGCTCTGTCCGCCTTCTCCACGCAAAATACGCACAGGAGAAGAACTGCGGCTTTCCACAGCCGTCAGCACAGCGTCATCCCGGTCAAAGCCTTTCAGCCGCCGACCCATCGCCGGCAATGCTTCCACCATGGCTTCTGTCATAAAGTCCGGGAAAATTTCTTTCATATCTGCAAAAACCGTTTTGGGCGCATAGGTCGGACGCACCTGCCCAAAAGCGTTTTCTTTATCCTGCAAAAAGCTGCCTACAGTCTGGACAGGGGCTGTATAGTTGCCGCCCCCAGCCTGAAAGGCTTTTTCTTCCAATTCCCGCTGGAAATACATGCCCGCAAGGGGATGGTCACTGCCGAAATCCTCCGGGAACACCTGCACCAGCAATGCGGAATTGGCGTTCTGCCCATCCCTGGCGTGTTCGCTCATGCCATTGACAGCCAAACGACCTTCTTCTGAAGCCGCTGCCACCACATAGCCGCCGGGGCACATGCAGAAAGTATAGACCCCTCTGCCTTTCGTGGTGGTATAAGTCAGACGGTAATCTGCCGCCGGAAGCTGGTCTGCCGCTTCGCCGTACTGGGAAACGTTGACCATGTCCTGCGGATGCTCAATACGCACCCCCATGGCAAAAGACTTCTGTTCCAGAGCAAAGCCTTTTTCATAAAGCATGGTAAAGGTATCTCTGGCGCTGTGCCCCAATGCCAGCACCACATCAGAAGCATCCAGATGTTCTTTTCCATTGATTTCTACGCCTGTCACCATGCCGTTTTCTGAGAAAATATCTGTCACTTTGGAGAAAAAGCGTACTTCGCCCCCCAAAGATATGATTTTCTGCCGAATTTCTTTCACAACGCCACGGAGCAGGTCTGTACCGATATGGGGCTTGCTGTCGTACAAGATTTCTTTCGGCGCGCCTGCTGCCACAAATTCCTCCAGCACCTTTCGGCATCTAGGATCTTTGATGCGGGTGGTCAGTTTCCCGTCAGAAAATGTCCCTGCGCCGCCTTCGCCGAACTGGACGTTGTTATCCACATCCAGCACGCCTGTCTGCCAGAACTTGTCCACAGCTTCCTTCCGGCTGTCCACATCGCCGCCCCGTTCCAGCACAATAGGCTTCAAACCCATCTGCGCCAAAAGAAGTGCCGCAAACATACCCGCCGGACCAAAACCCACAACCACCGGGCGTTTTTCCATCTGACATTTGCCTTCTGGGAAATGATAGGACAAATCCGGGGTTTTGGACACATTTTTGTCCCCTTTCACTCCTGCCAGCACCTTGCTTTCATTATCCACAGCCACATCCACCACGCAGACATAATGGATACGGTCTTTTTTCCGGGCATCCAGTGATTTTTTGAAGATCCGCCATGATGTGATTTGTTCCACAGGGATATGCAGTTGTTTTGCCGCCCGTTTTTTCAGCAGGCTTTCTTCTCTGCCCAAAGGCAGTTTTAAGTCAGCAATCCGAATCATGGCATCTCCGTTCCTTTCCCATAAGGTTCATAAAATACTTCATCCAGCATCAAGCCGCGGGAAGGTGCTGTAAAGCCAGCTGCCTCCCTGTTTTCCGCTGCCAGAATTTCTTCCATTTCCATGGGGCTGCGTTTGCCTTCCCCTACTTCAATGAGGGTGCCTGTGAGTATCCGCACCATCTGGTACAAAAAGCCGTTGCCTGTAAAAGACAGCACCAGACGTTGTTCCTTCTGTTCGATGTTAATATCATAAATGGTGCGCACCGTAGACTTTTTCATACGTTTGTTTGCGCAGAAACTTTTGAAGTCATGGGTACCCACAAAGGCAGAAGCCGCTTCTTTCATGGTTTCCACATCCAAATTGTCTTTGCACCAGAAACTGTATTTCCGCCAGAAAACGGGAGGCATTTCTCCCGTCCAGATGGTATAGACATATCGCTTTGCTTTGGCGTTCAGTCTGGCGTGGAATCTGGGTTCCGCTTCTTCCAGAGAAAGAGCGCCCACATCTTCCGGCAGACGTCCATTGATTTCTGTCAAAAGTTCTGCTGCTGTTCCTTTCCAGTCCATGCGGAAGCTGGCAACCTGCCCTTTGGCATGGGTGCCTGCGTCCGTCCGACCGGAACCAGCGATTTCTGTTTCTACGCCGGCGATTTCTGTGAGGATTTTTTCCAGTTTTTCCTGCAAGGTATTATCTGTGTTGCCCTGTTTCTGCCAGCCGTTGTACCGACTGCCATCATAACACAACACCATTTTGTAAGTTTTCATATCAAAACCGCCTTACTGCTGGATGGCACCCAGCACACGGGGTACAAACTGTTTCTTTCTGGAAACCACACCGGGCAGGTAAATATGATTTTCGCCTGCGGGAGCGCCGAAAGCAGCTTCCACCAGTTCTTTTGCGTTTTCGCCTACAAACACCATATCAGAAGATTCTTCCATGATATTTGTCAGCAGGAAGAACATCATATCCACGTCGTTTCTGTCGGAGTTTTCCATGAATTCCGCAATTTTCGGACGCAGTTCTTCCAGTTCTGTTTTATCCAGAGAGGAAATCTGACCTACACCGAAGTTCACGCCATTTGCACTGAATTTCTTGAAGTCCTGATAGAAGATTTCTTCTGGTGTTTTATCCGCCAGAGAGCTGCCTGCACGGAACATTTTTTCCGCATGTTCCTGAATATCAATGCCTGCAATTTTTGCCAAGGCTTCTGCGGCTTTCTGGTCCACAGGGGTACATGTGGGAGAACGGAACATCAATGTATCAGACAGGATCGCGGAACACATGAGCCCAGCCATTTTGGGGTCGATTTCCACCTGATTTTCCAGATACATCAGATATACGATGGTGGAAGTGCAGCCAACGGGCTGGTTACGGAAATATACGGGCATAGATGTTTCCAGTGTGCCCAGACGATGATGGTCGATGATTTCCAGAATTTCCGCTTCTTCAATACCGTCAACAGCCTGGGATTTTTCGTTATGGTCTACCATGATGATTTTTTTGTTGTCCATTTCCAGCAAGGAACGTCTGGACAGCATACCGATATAATTGCCGTCACGATCCAGTACGGGGAAATCACGATGGCGGATTTTTGCCATAGTGCCGCGGATGTCGCTGATAAAATCATCTTCGCTGAATGTAATCAGATTTTCTTTCCGCATGAAGTAACCCAGAGGTGTACTCTGGCTGATCAGTCTTGCTGTCATGTAAGTATCATGGGGTGTGCTGATGATAGAGCAGTTGTTTTCCTTTGCCAGTTTCTGAATGGTTTTGGAAACAGGCGCACCCATGCAGACAACGATACAGCCTGCGTTCATTTCAATGGCACAAAGCTGGGATTCAAAACGGTTCCCTGTAATCAAAATATCGCCGGGTTCTACATAGTTTTCCAGCAGATCAGGGTTTGCTGCACCAATGAGGATTTTCCCTTCCTGAGGTACCACATCTTCGGGATTGCCCACAACCATGGTACCGTCAATGGTATCCAGAATATTGGAATATTTTGTTTTGGACATTGCCAGAATTCTGGTTTCGTAAATATCCATGTTGGCTGTAGCAATATCTTTGACAGAAATAATGCCTTCCAGTTTGCCTTCGTTTACGATAGGCATAGTCGCTTCCTGCATATCTCTCATGGTAATCCATGCGTTTTTCAGAGACATTTCTTTAGACAGGCTGGGTGTGATCTTGATAGTCACGTCTTTTACCTGTGTACCAACGTGGTTGATGAATGCGGGGCTTTCCACGCCGAAAAAGTCCAGTACATACTGGGTTTCGTTGCTGACTTCCCCAGCTCTTTTGGGTACATAATTACCGTCAGAAATTTTATTTTTCAAATTTGCATATGCGATTGCAGAGCAAATAGAGTCTGTGTCGGGATTTTTATGTCCGATGACAAACACATCTTTTTTTCTTGTCATTTACTGATTGCTCCTTTCTTTTCTTTTGAATATAAAAAGACGCCGAAAGCGTCAAAAACCAATGTTTTTCCATACTTCCAAGCGTCATAATTATATCTTTTTCCAAAAAGTCCGTCAATGATTTTCCACCAGTTCCAAACAGAAAATTTACATCTGCCCTACTTTTCTTCCCCATGTGCTTCTTGTTGGTACCAAAGATAGGACATGACCGTAGGAATCAGGCAAATCAAAAGCATAATACCCATGGTGCCCCAAAACAACTGTTTTTCTGGAACCATAAAACAACTAATGAGAATCACCAGACCGCCAAAGAAAAATAGTCTGCCGCCCAGCCGCTGTGTTTTGTTCCAAACATTTTCATTGCTCAGTGCCCAAGGTGTTTTCATGCCTGTGAAAAAATTGGATTTAAACTTCGGCATCAGATTTCCCAGAAGGATAAACATCACTGCCACCATGGCACAGACTACACGCCCCACCTGCAAAAAACCAGGATATAGGCTTTCTGTCAAGGTGATGGACATCATAACGATCATAAACACCAGCAGAATGATTCTGGTACCAAAATAGGCGTCTGCAAACCGTTCATAATTTTGTTTTCTGGGGTCAATCTTTGCCAAAAAGGGCATGAAAATCCCAAATACAAGGCTCAGTCCTGCCAAAGGAAACAGTTTGATTTTTTCCCCGTAAGTAACACCGCCATCCAAGTCCCAATGGACAGGCACCATTTCCGGCAGTTTAGGATACAGAACTGCCACCATCAGCAGGGGCAGTATGCTCAGCAGAATCAGCAGAAACGTTTTCCCTTTCATGGTGATCGCCTCCCATCAGAGCTGTCATCCAGCTCATCATTTCTTCTAAAACCGATAAATTCAACTCATAAAAAATATATTTTCCCTGTTTTGTGTCACTAATAAGCCCTGCCTGTTTCAAAATCGCCAGATGATGCGAAATAGTGGCTCCTGTTGCCGGAAAATGCTCGCCAATCTCTCCCGCCGTTAAAGGCTTATCACGCAGCAGACGCAATATTTCCAGTCTGGTAGGGTCGCTCATGGCTTTCCAAGTTTCCTGTATGCCCATATCATCGCCTCCTGTTTTTTATTTAGATATATATCTAAATGTATTCTATTTCTTTTTTCATTCCGTGTCAATAACATTTTGATATTTATCTAAATATAACACAAAAAAAGAAGCATTCGCAATATGCGAATGCTTTGAGAGGCGCCACCCGGATTCGAACCGGGGATAGAGGTGTTGCAGACCTTTGCCTTACCACTTGGCTATGGCGCCGTAACTGTTGTTATTATAACGCGCTTTGTTCAATTCGTCAAGTAAAATTATGGATTTCTTTTCTTTTTCTTCTCCCTCGTTTCGACATCTGCTAAAAAAATAGGGAAAATCCGCCATTCTTTGGGCTATCTGACGGTTCCTGTCCCACCTTCTATGACAAAGCAGACAAAAAGAGAAATTCTTTTTTACGCAAAAAAAAAGCCCCAACCCCACAGCTAATTCTGTGAAACCGGGACTTTCCAGAGGCGCCACCCGGATTTGAACCGGGGATAGAGGTGTTGCAGACCTTTGCCTTACCACTTGGCTATGGCGCCATATGATCCGTGCGGGATTCGAACCCGCGTTACCGCCGTGAAAGGGCGGTGTCTTAACCCCTTGACCAACGGACCATAAACTCCCCGAGTAGGATTCGAACCAACGACCCTCCGGTTAACAGCCGGATGCTCTACCGCTGAGCTATCGAGGAATAATGTCTTCGATTTTTGCCCTTCAGTTTGCTCTCTTTGTTAACCTCCTCCGGTTAACAGCAGGCTTGCAAAGCAAGTAAGAGATGCTCTACCGCTGAGCTATCGAGGATTATACTATATTTCGAAAGTTTACACCTTCAAAACCGAATACAGCAAACATTATATCATAAAATCTTTATTAGGTCAAGCCCTCGATCTATTAGTATTGGTCAGCTGAACACGTTACCGTGCTTACACCTCCAACCTATCTACCTCATTATCTTTAAGGGATCTTACTTCCGAAGAATGGGAAATCTTATCTTGAGGGCGGCTTCACGCTTAGATGCCTTCAGCGTTTATCCGTTCCATACATAGCTACCCGGCTGTGCAGTTGGTCTGCAACCGG
>NZ_JADCKK010000095.1:0-6328 GCF_014982935.1 Anaerotignum lactatifermentans
ATAACCATCGAATCAAAGCAAAGTTAAAGGGCTTGCCACCTGCAATTTACAGACAACAAGCCCTTCTGGCTTCTTAAACAATTTTAATTTGAAAATATTGTCTAACTTTTTGGGTTCAGTTCATAATGCAAAGGGTTCCAGCTATTTTCTTTTTGTCGGAAACATTTCAGCCATTGCTGTTTTTGAAAACATGCTCTTTTTGTATGGAAATTTGTACAGAGCCTGTTTTTTTGCAGAGAATATGGTATCATAAAAGAAGAAGATTTTCCGAAAAAAGCATTGCGGCAGGTACTTTTGGATGATATACTAAACGATGGTGCTTTTTTACGAGAAAAGCGAAAAAGAGGAAAAAAACGGCAGAAACAGGGTGTTTTGCCGGAAAAGATACATGAAGGAATGTGGAAGGAGGAACAACATGTTTACCATTCGGGAGTATGTGAAAGTTTCCAGTCTGGAAGAAGCATACGAATTGAATCAGAAAAAGGCAAACGTGGTATTTGGCGGCGGCGTATGGCTGCGTCTGGGCAGAAAGAACATCCAGACAGCCATCGATCTGTCCGGTTTGGGTCTGGACGAAATTACAGAGGATGAAAAGGAATTTTCAGTGGGATGTATGGTTTCCCTGCGTCAGCTGGAAACTCACAAAGGCATTGACGCTTATACAAAAGGTGCAGTGAAAGAAAGCCTGCGCCATATCGTAGGGGTGCAGATGCGTAACTGCGCAACAGTCGGCGGCAGCATTTACGGCAGATTCGGTTTTTCCGATATTCTCTGCTGTCTGCTGGGTCTGGACTGCGACGTGGAACTGTATAAACAGGGCAGAATGCCTTTGGCAGATTTCGCAAAAATGAAAAAAGACAACGACATTCTGGTGCGTGTCATCATCAAAAAGACACCTCTGGAAACCGTATACCTGTCCCAGAGAAACACAGAAACAGACTTTCCTGTGGTTTCCTGTGCAGTGACAAAAGACGCAGAAGGTTATTATGCTGTTATCGGCGCAAGACCCTGTCAGCCCGTTGTAGTCCGTGACAGCGAAGGCATTTTGGCAAAAGCGGAAGTGACAGCGGAAGATCTGGCAGCTTTTGCGTCCAAAGTGCAGAACGGCATGGACTTTGCCGACAATACCAGATGCAGCGGTGCATACCGCAGACATGTGGCAGGCGTTCTGGTGAAAAGAGGACTGAAACAGCTCATGGGAGGGGACAAATGATGCAGATTACTGTAAAACTCAATGGAAAAAATGTGACTGCTGAAGTGGCACCGGATATGGCTCTGCTGGATTTTGTCAGAGATCACGGCTGTTACAGCGTCAAAAGAGGCTGCGAAACATCCAACTGCGGTCTGTGTACCGTTCTGATGGATGGCAAGCCCGTTTTGTCCTGCTCCACACTGGCAGTTCGTGCGGACGGTCATGAAGTGGTGACAATGGAAGGCTGTCAGGAAGAAGCGGAAGAATTCGGTGCGTTTCTGGCAGATCAGGGGGCAGAACAGTGCGGTTACTGCAGCCCCGGCTTTATTATGAATGTACTGGCAATGTGCAAGGAAATGGAAAATCCCACAGACGATGAGATTCGGGAATACCTTTCCGGCAACCTTTGCCGTTGTTCCGGCTATGAAGGTCAGCTCCGTGCCATTCATGCCTATCTGGATTACAAGAAAGGGGCGAAATGAGAATGAAATATGTAAATCAGCCCATTCGGAAAAAAGACGCCATGGCATTGGTAACAGGCAAACCTGTTTACACTGATGACATTGCGCCTAAGGATTGCCTGGTGGTAAAGGTGCTGCGCAGCCCCCATGCCCATGCGGAAATTCTGGAAATCAAAAAAGATATTGCGGAAAAACTGCCCGGTATCGTTTGCGTTCTGACTTATGAAGATGTGCCTCAGAAGCGTTTCACCATGGCAGGGCAGACATATCCCGAACCCAGCCCCTATGACCGACTGATTCTGGACAAGCGTGTTCGTTTCGTTGGGGACGCCGTTGCCATTGTGGCAGGGGAAACAGAAAAAGCCGTAGATCAGGCAATGAAAGTCATTAAAGTAAAATATAATGTGCTGGAACCTGTGCTGGATTTCCACGAAGCAAAGGACAATCCCATTCTGGTGCATCCCGAAGATAACTGGCAGGCACTTTGCCCCGTAGGCGCTGACAACAAGCGCAATCTGTGTGCAAGCGGTCTGGAAGAACATGGCGATGTGGATAAAGTCATTGCGGAAAGTGATGTGGTTGTGGAAAACACTTACCACACAAAAGCTGTACAGCAGACCATGATGGAAACCTTCCGTACTTATACCCAGATGGACACTTACGGCAGACTGAACATCATCAGCTCCACACAGGTGCCTTTCCATGTACGCCGTATCCTGTCTAACGCACTGGATATTCCGAAATCCAAGATTCGTGTCATCAAGCCTAGAATCGGCGGTGGTTTCGGTGCAAAACAGACGGTTGTAGCGGAAGTATATCCTGCTATCGTCACACTGAAAACAGGCAGACCTGCAAAAATCATTTATACCAGAGAAGAAAGCCTCATTGCTTCTTCTCCCAGACATGAAATGGAAATCAAAGTGCGCATCGGTGCCAACAAAGACGGTCATATCCGCGGCATCGAAGTGAAAACACTGTCCAATACAGGGGCATTTGGGGAACATGGTCCTACGACAGTTGGTCTGTCCGGTCATAAATCCATCCCTCTGTACAGCAAGGCAGAAGCATTCCGTTTCCAGTATGATGTTGTTTATACAAACAAAATGTCCGCAGGTGCGTACCGTGGTTACGGCGCAACACAGGGTATTTTCGCTGTGGAATCTGCCATCAATGAACTGGCTGTGAAGTTGAACATGGACCCTGTGGCATTGCGTGAAATGAACCTGACCAGAGAAGGCGACGTGATGCACGCATACTACGGCGAAACAGCAAACAGCTGTACACTGGATCGTTGTCTGGAAAGAACAGCGGAAATGATCGGCTGGAAAGAAAAATATCCTTGCCGTGTCATGCCTGATGGCAAAATCCGCGGCGTTGGTATCGCCATGGCTATGCAGGGTTCCGGTATTTCCAGCGTAGATACTGGTTCCGTTTCCATCAAGATCAATGACGATGGTTTCTATGCCCTGACCATCGGTGCATCCGATATGGGTACTGGCTGTGACACCATTCTGTCCCAGATGGCGGCGGATTGTCTGGATTGCTCTGTGGACGATATCATCGTTTATGGTGTTGATACAGACGTTTCTCCTTACGATAGCGGCTCTTACGCATCCAGCACCACTTATGTGACAGGTATGGCGACTGTAAAAGCCTGCCAGACACTGGTGGATAAAATGAAAGCATATGGTGCGGAAAAACTAGGCTGCTCCGTAGATGATGTGGAATTTGACGGGGAAAAAGTATACAGCTTGAAAGACGGCAGCAGCATCAGCCGAAAAGACATCGGCAATGCCATCATGTGCGCAGGGGAAAATGCCCTCTTTGCCACAGAAGCTCATTCTTCACCTGTTTCTCCTCCGCCTTTCATGGCTGGCGCTGTGGAAGTGGAAGTTGACCCGGAAACAGGCAGCGTGAAACTCATCGACTATGCGGCAGTGGTAGACTGCGGTACCGTTGTGAACCCCAATCTGGCGAGAGTACAGGTAGAAGGCGGTCTGGTACAGGGCATCGGTATGGCACTCCATGAAAACATTACCTATAACGAAAAAGGTGAACTGGCTGAAAATTCTTTGATGCAGTACAAAATCCCGACTCGTATGGATATGGGCAAACTGCGTGTGGAATTTGACAGCAGTTATGAGCCTACAGGGCCTTTTGGTGCGAAATCCATCGGGGAAATCGTGATCAATACACCGGCACCTGCCATTGCACAGGCGATTTATAACGCAACAGGCCTGCGTTTTACAGAACTGCCCATTACACCGGAAAAAATCGCTATGGGCATGATTGATAAATGAAAATCCACTGGATATTACTGGCGGCGGGATTGAGCAGACGATTCGGGGAAAATAAGCTGCTCTATCCCGTCAATGGGAAAAAGCTCTACCGCTACAGTCTGGAACGCATGGCGGCGTTGGCAGAAAAGCGGCAGGAGCGTCTGGTGGTGGTCACTTCCCATGAAGCTATTCGACAGGAACTGGCAGGAGAGAAGGCGGAAGTGGTTTGGAATCCAAAGGCGGAAACAGGCATTGCATCCTCTATTCATTGTGCTATCAGGCATTTGGGCATAGCAGAGGATGCTGCCTATCTGTTTTCCGTGGCAGATCAGCCATTTTTAAGACAGGAAGATCTGGGGGCGTTTATGGAAGGCTTTCTCCGTTCCGGCAAAGCCATGGGCTGTATGGCACACCAGGGTGTGTGGGGCAATCCTGCTGTTTTTTCCGGTAAGTATGTTGAGAAGCTCCTTTCACTGGAAGGAGATCAGGGCGGCAAAAGAATCCTGCTGGCATCACTGGAGCAGGTATTTGTCTTTGACTGTGCAGAGGAAAAAGCTTTCTACGATATAGATGAGAAAAAAGATTTGAGAGAGTTCTGAAAAACAGAACTCTCTTTTTTGTTTGCCGAAAAATACATATATATAATAGGAAGAAACTCCATCAAATAACGCTATTATTTTGTCTGATATCGGCTTAATTACAATAAAAAGAAAGTTGTATTTTAAAAAATCGTGTAAAAATTATATTTTTATCCTATATCGTGCATGATGTATAGCAAAAAGAACAATGCATTTCTGTCTGAAAACTTGATTTTGTCATGACAAAATGGTATCTTTACTTTCGCATAACAAAGCATAAAAGCATTGACGCGAACACGCGTCGAAGCAAGAAAGGGTGAAAAGGTGTGAAAGAAGAACTGGAGAAGAAGTACGGGCTGCTGACTGCCATTGCCATGGTTGTGGGCATCGTTATCGGCAGCGGCGTATTCTTCAAAGCGGAAAAGGTATTGTTGGCCACAGGCGGCGATCTGCCCTTAGGCATATTGTCCTGGTTTCTGGGGGGACTGGTGATGATCATCTGCGCCTATAACTTCGCCGTTATGGCAACCCGTTACGAAAAAGTCAGTGGCGTTGTGGATTATGCGGAAGTAATGGTGGGCAGAAAATATGGATACTATTTCGCCTGGTTTATGGCAGTCATTTATTTTCCTGCCATGACTTCTGTGG
The DNA here is from genome assembly GCF_014982935.1 of Anaerotignum lactatifermentans. NCBI lineage: Bacteria > Bacillati > Bacillota > Clostridia > Lachnospirales > Anaerotignaceae > Anaerotignum > Anaerotignum lactatifermentans. The sequence goes on from NZ_JADCKK010000095.1 coordinate 5,159, forward strand.
TGGCATGGGTAACGGCAAGATATACGGCAGTTTTGTTGGGATGGGATATCGCCGGTCCCCAGGCAATGACCCTTGCCGGCTTATATCTCATCGGCAGTTTTACCGTTAACGCCATTTCTCCGAAACTGGCAGGAAAATTTCAGGTAACCACAACTGTGGCAAAATTGATTCCTTTGGGATTGATGGCAGTGGTAGGTACCATTTACGGATTGAGAAACGGCGTCATGATACAAAATTTCACCAGCGGCGCCATTGTGGAAGTCAGTGGAAATCCTTTGTTCACGGCGGTGGTAGGTACCTGTTTCGCTTATGAGGGTTGGATTTGTGCCACTAGCATTAACGCGGAACTGAAGGATTCCAAAAAGAACCTGCCTCGAGCGCTGATGTTCGGTTCTGTTTTCGTTGTACTGGTATATGCCCTGTACTATGTAGGTCTGGCGGGAGCTGTGGAAAATGAAGTCATTATGGCTGGCGGCGAAACCGGCGCAAAAATTGCCTTTTCTACAGTATTTACCAATGTTGGGGGAACACTGCTGTTTGTATTTGTTGTCATTTCCTGCATTGGGACTTTGAACGGATTGATGATGGCATGTACCCGCAGTTTTTATGCTATGGCAAACCGGGGAGAAGGTCCTGCATCCCATATCTTCAGCAACGTGGACAAGGTGACCAATATGCCTACAAATTCCGCTGTTATGGGCGTATTCATGGCTGCCCTGTGGCTGACTTATTTCTATGGGGCAAACCTGGTGGAAACATCCTGGTTTGGCAATTTCAGTTTTGATAGCTCTGAACTGCCTATCATCACCATTTACCTCATGTATATCCCTATTTTCTTCATGCACATACGGAAGGAAAAGGAACTGCCTGTTTTGCAGCGGTTCATCATGCCTATTTTGGGCATTGGCGCCAGTCTGTTTATGGTGCTGGCTGCCATTGTTTCTCTGGGAGAAAAGATTATTTATTACGGTATTATTTTCCTTGTGGCTATGGTGCTGGGATGCGTTCTGAAGGGCAAGAAAAAAGAAGAGATTTCATAAGATATGAACTGCACCCCATTTGTTAGACAGTATGATATACTGAATAACAAGTGGGGTGATTTTTATGCCAAAAGGAGTACCAAATAAACGATATACACCAGAATTCAAGCAACTGGTGGTAGAAACGATG
>NZ_JADCKK010000096.1:0-6092 GCF_014982935.1 Anaerotignum lactatifermentans
TGTCATTTGTACCCGATGTATGGGTTTCTTCTGTTTTGCCATAATAAAAGGTCCTCCTATGATTTAAATTTTACCATAGAAGAACCTCTTCAATTACATATTTACAGAAAAAGTTTCACACTGCCCATTGGTGCATGGATCTATGGCGGTATTGTACCTTCACTGATTTATTATGGTTTGAAAATGATCAATCCCAATATCTTTTTGGTGACGATTTTCTTGGTAACTAGCCTTTGTGCCGTTGCTACAGGAACTTCTTGGACCATTGTTGGTACTCTGGGCGTTGCTTCCATGGGCATTGGGGAAGGGCTTGGAATTCCAGCACCAATTACAGCAGGTATTGTGGTTTCTGCCGGATATTTTGGGGATAAATTCTCTCCTCTTTCCGACACGCCAAATCTGCATTGTGCCATTGTTGGTGTAAACTTGTTTGATAATTTCAAGTTTATTCTGAAAACAACAATTCCAAGCTATATTATTTCACTGATTTTGTGTGCTATTGTGGGTATGAAATATGCACCTAGCGGTGAAACAGGCATGAATTCCATTGAGATCATCACAAGTACACTGGATGCGAATTTTGTGATCCATCCACTGTTGATTCTGCCAATTTTGATGGTAGTTGGCATGATTTTCTTTAAGATCCCTGCGATTCCAGGCATTTTCCTGATGGCACTGGTAGGCTCATTATGCGGCATTTTTGTACAAGGCGGCAGTTTGGCAGACGCGATCAATGCTGTTCATTATGGATATGTAGGAACAACAGGAGTAACAGAAGTAGATACGCTGCTGACTCGTGGCGGTATGGAATCTATGTTGGGAACTGCTTCTCTGATTTTCTGCGCCATTTCATATGGCGGAATTCTGGAAGCAACAGGCGTACTGCGCGTTTTGATCCAGAAAGTGCTGAAAATTGTAAAGCGGGATGGCACATTGGTTCTTTCAACCGTTGTGAGCTGTATTGTATTGAATATGATTGCCGTAGATAACTATGTAACTGCTGTTATCACAGGCAGTATGTTTAAAAAGGCATATGTGAAAAGGGGACTGCATCCGCTGAATTTAACAAAATGTCTGGCGGAATGTGCCGCTATCACGTCTCCGCTGATTCCTTGGAATACCTGCGGGATTGTCATGGTAGGGATGCTGGGCGTATCGCCAGTAGAATATGCGCCGTATGCATTTTTGTGCTGGATTCCTTCCATCGTGATTGTGGTATTTGCTTATTTGAATATTGGTATGAAACGTCTGACGCCGGAAGAACAAAAAGCTTTGTTGGCTGATGAGGAAAATGAGACTCAGGGTTCTATGGAATATGCAGAACCGAAGGCGCAGATGGCGTAAGTACATAATCGGGGTGTTATTTGACAAAAGAAAGCAGCACAGATTGGAGAGATGGTATATGGATAAAAAAGTAAGAGCGCCCCATTTGTGGGGAATTATTGTGGCATTACTTTTACTTGTTGTTGTATTATCTATTGCCATTGGTGTTCTAAATGTGGATACCTATGGACCTTTTATCCTTGTGATCGCTTTTACATCGGTGATGGCAATGCGAATGGGACTGGGCTGGAAGGAGATACAGCAAGCAATTTTATCCTCTTTACAGTCTGTGCTGCAAGCTCTTTTGATTCTGATTATGGTAGGAATGGTAATCAGTACCTGGGATTCAAGGCGGTATTGTACCATCGTTAATTTATTATGGGTTAAGAATGATCCATCCGAATATATTTTTGGTAACGATTTTTCTGGTATGCAGCATTTGCGCAGTTGCCACGGGAAGTTCTTGGACAATCATTGGAACATTGGGAATCGCTGCTATTGGAATCAGCCAAGGGATCGGAATCCCTGTTTATATTACGGCAGGGATTGTGGTGTCAGCGGCTTATTTTGGGGATAAGCTTTCTCCCCTTTCTGATACGCCGAATCTGCACTGTGCTATTGTAGGAGTCAATTTGTTTGAGAATTTCAAAAATGTATTGAGAAATACACTGCCAAGTTATTTTATTGCATTAATTTTATGTGTTGTGGTAGGGTTTTGCTATCAGACAGAAAATGGTGGCTCTTTGTCTGAAATTCAGCTCATGACAGAAACATTGGCAGAGAATTTTGTCATCAGCCCATGGTTGATTTTGCCAGTATTGTCTGTTTTTGCAGTGATTTTATTGAAAATACCTGCAATACCAGGAATATTATTTATGGCATTTATCGGTGCATTTTGCGGCATTTTTGTCCAAGGGGAAACAATTGCGGCAGTTATGAAAACGGCTTACAGTGGTTTTGTTGGAAATACAGAGGTAGAAATGGTAAATTCGTTGTTAAGTCGTGGCGGCATATTATCCATGATGCCAACGGTTTTGTTGATTTTCTGCGCAGTATCTTATGGCGGCGTTTTGGAAGTATCCGGTATATTGCAATTCTTCTTGGAAAGAATGATGCGTTTTGTCAAAAAGGATGAAACATTAATTACCTTGACAGTTATCAGTTGTGTCGTAGTGAATTTATTTGCTATGGATAACTATGTAACAACTGTCATTTGCGGTAATATGTTTCAGGACGCTTATGTGGAACGGGGGTTGAGTCCATTGAATCTGACCAGATATCTGGCAGAAAGCGCATCAGTCGTATCACCATTGATACCATGGAATACCTGCGGAATTGTCGTATTTGGCATGCTTGGTATCTCTCCCTTGCAGTATGGACCATACGCATTCTTATGCTGGTTGGCACCTATTATGGTGATTCTTCTGAGTCACTGGAAGATTGGGCTGGTTTATTTAGAGAAATGAAAAGAATTGTGAAAATAAAATATTGTATCAAGTGGTTTAAAGCAGTGAGATTGTTTTCTCACTGCTTTATTTATATATTTACAGATAAGGAAGTATTTTTGCAGAAAAATTTTTCAGATATTTTTGTGTGGGTAAAAATTTTAATTTTAGTGGCGAATTAAGGCATATAATTGTATAATGGAAATAAATTCTAAATTTTTAGTAATTTCATTAGAGGAGGTTGTGGTATGCCTGTTTATATCATTGTGATCGCATTGGTTCTTTGCGTTATCGTGTTTTATATTTCCGCATACAACAAACTGCGTCGTCTGTCTGTTAAAGTAGAAGAAGGCAGTGCAGGCATTGATGTGGCGTTGGAAAAAAGATACGATATGCTTTCCGAAGAAATCGAAGCGGTGAAAAAGTTTTTGCAGCATGAATATGATACATATGTAGCTGTGACTTCTGTGCGTGCAGGGAAAGAACTGGAGGAAGAAACTCTGGAGCAGAAAAAACATCTGTCCGAAGAAGCGTTAAAGACCATTGATGATACCATTAAGGCACAGCAGGAGCAGATGGATCGTATCAAAAAGCAGATGGAAAAACATCATGGCTCCCAAAAACATAAAAACAAAAATCAGTCCAATGCAGAAGCCTATGAAAACAGTGTTGCAGAGCAGAAAATGAACATCAACCAAAAGATTGGTATGCTGGCTTCTATCCAGCAGGGGTTGGGCGGTGTAGGAACTGCTATCGATGCTTTGTCAGAACAATACCCTGTGCTGTATTCCTATGTGTCCATGGATTATTTCCAGAAATCCATTTTTGACGCAGAAGAACATTTGCAGGCGGCAAGAAGGCTCTATAATTCCAACGTATCGTTGTACAATCAGAAGCTCGTTATGTTCCCTTATTCTATCATTGCTGGCATCCATGGAATGAGCAAAGCTGATTTCTATCAGGTGGATGAGAACAAAAAGGAATACAAAGTAAACTTTGACTGAAAGTGGGATGTTATATGGAAGAAAAAATAATCAGCGAAGAACAGCTGGAAATTATGCGGCATAAGGCACGAAAAAGACAAAATATTGCCATTGTTTTGACGTTTTTGGCATTTGTATTGTATATAGGCATGTTTTATGTAGCATTGATTGAAAAAGAAGGCATGTCTGCGCTTTTTGTGGCGAAAATCGTCGTTGCGGCAGCTGTCCTTGCTATTGCGACTTTTGGGTTGTTGTGGTACATCGTTGTCCACCGTACTTATGAGAAATTTAATTCAAATTATAAATCCAAGTATGTTATTCAGGTGTTAAACGGTATACCTGGATTTGAAGGATTGGAATATCATCCAGAAGGTGGTTTTACATGGGATGATATCCGAAATGCGGCAGTGGTTGCTTGTGGTGAGAAAAAATATTTTGAAAGTGAAGATCAGCTTTTTGGAGAATATGAGCATGTAAAATTCCGTATCAGCGATGTCGTTACCAAAAAGTTGGTTCGTCGTGATGGCAAAACAAAAACAGAAGAAATTTTCGGCGGTCAGGTAATCTGCCTTTTGGGATTCGATGATTTGAAAGTGAGCAAGGGGCATATACAAATTTTTGAAAAAGAATTTCTGTCGAATTTTGCTGGATGGAAGGCAGAACATCAGATTCAGACAGAAAATGAAGCCTTTCAGAGTCGTTTCCGTGTTTATGCGGATGATGAACATAATGCCTATTATATTTTGACACCCCAGCGCATAGAAAAAATCATGGAATTTGCTGACGCTGTAAAAGGTCAAATTTCACTTGTATTTTATGATGAAAAACTGTTCGCGGCAGTGAAACGGGAAAGCATGTTTGATGCAGTGGTGGATGAGCCTGTTTCAAAACAAACAGAGTATATACTGGAAGATGCGGATTTCATTCAGAAAGCAAAGGGAATTTTGATTGTGTCATAAATAACTGAAGTTGCAGAATCAATAAAACACCTTACAGTTCCATAAGAAATATTTTGAGCCTGCGTTTTGCAGGCTTTTTTAAAATCAAAGAAGGAAAGAGGGGAGGTCGTCATGGGATTGTTAGACAAAAACAAAACCAATAAGAAAAAAACTACAGACAAAACAAATCAGAGACCACTGGGTGCCTGCATTGTCACAAAATCTTTATTAGAGGGAACATCCCAACTGAAATGGATGTTTCGGGAAAACAATGGCATTGGCACGGGATGGGTTGCGCTGGGGCATACAGATACCCAAGAATATATCAATCAGGCGGAAAACCTGGCTGTGGTGGATTTTTCTACGTTGATGGAAATAGAGCCTGTGGTACGTAATGTTTTTTATATGCCCATAGGCGCAGACTTGGAATTTATCAGCGATGGGATGTATTTTGTGGATACCAGAACAGGGGAAGAAATTCGAGAACCTGTGAAACATCCTTTGCAAATGGCGTTTGAGAGAAATCTAAAATTTCTGAATCAAGAAACTTATGATATTTCATTCTTTCAAAATCTGTTTTGCAAAACAGAAAAGATGGAAATAATCACTGTTGGAGAGGTTGATTTTCCTACAGGCAATGTGATTCTTGCAGATCCGATGGTTTATTTAGGCAGTGAGAAATATCAGACAGCTTTGGAAAAGCAGATTCCGAAAGGCTCTTATGATGTAGAACTTTCTATGATCCGGTCCACTTTAGCAGGGGTAAGAGTAGCGGCGGCAAGGCTGAAAATCAGTGACCAAATTGCTTTGCGGTATGAAATTGCTATGCCCAAAGGATTTGAACTTGCTGATTTGCAAAAACCTGGCGTGTTTTCCTTTTTTGGTGTAGATGCAGGACTTGCTTGTTTTGCAGATGCGATGACAGCAAAGGAATATAAGACCTTTCTAGAGGAGTGGCATCAGGAATACCCCAATGGAAATCTGTATGAGGATTACTTTGCGCCCTTGTTTGCAGAAAATGTAAAGAGTGGTGTTGCGATGGAAACAGGCGCAGGAAATTTCCTGTTATGGAAATTACCCAAAAGTGGAAAAAAACTGGTGATGTTTGCCAGTGGAATGGGAGATGGAATCTATAGTGCTTATTGGGGATTCGATCAAAACGGCAATATTACAGAACTGATTATACCATTCATGAATCCAGAATATTTTTCATAATTGATGTTTGAGATGTCATTGAAAAAGACTCTCTGAACCATTTTGATGGTTTAGAGAGTCTTTTTTTGTACGCCGAACAGGTATGACAAAACCCCCAGTTCAACTGGGGGTAGGTAAAAATACTTTAGTATAAGAAAGAAACCTCCTGCGTTATAATGAAAATGGTCTGGCAACCAAAATTATAGAAG
>NZ_JADCKK010000097.1:0-5880 GCF_014982935.1 Anaerotignum lactatifermentans
GAGTGAGAGCAGTCTGAGAAACTCCGTATTCTTTACAAAGGGCAGTTTGTGTTTTGCCACCAGATTGATATAGATTTACGAGTGTTCTTTTGAAGTCTTCGTCATAGCGAATACCTTTGCTGTTTGTGGACATGTAAATACCTCCTTTTGGTGTCTACTTTATTGTAATAGATAGTTACTTTATGTGTCCACTTTTTTAATATAGATCCAAAATCTTTGCGGACGAAAAAAGGTATTGAATGTGATATGTACCGACCTATTTTTAAAATGTGTAATTAGATGGGTAGTACAGTTAAATTTCTTGCCATGAATCTAAAAAAATTAGTGGTGTTGAAAGTGGAAGAGCAATTACTATCCAATGAGAAAATTTATAAAAAACTTTATACTAAAACCTCTAACTTGTCATAGCTTAATAGAGGTTCTTTGAAATCTGATATTTAAACGTTGTTGACTTTTTTAGTTTTTGATATAATATTCTCATAAAATAACATATATAAATGAACCAAGCATGAATATATTATGTTTTTGGTTTAAAATATTTTGGAGTGACATCTATGGAATATGTGTATATTTTGCCTATGGTTGAAGTGTTAGTTTTTAACGTAATTACTTTAGATCATTGCTTTAAAAGGAAATATTCAAAATTTAAAATGGTAGCGGTATTTTTCTTTTTTACTGTATTATGTATTTTGCCCGCAGCACTTTTTAAAAGAGATGTTTTTAACGGAGACGGTAAGTTTTCGATATTTGGATTTTTATACATAATTCCCTTGAAATTTTTATATGATGAAAAAATAGAAAGACTTTTTCTTAATATGTGTATGAGTTGGACGTATACTCTTGGAATATTGGCTGTTTCTATACAGATGGTGTATCTTGGGGACTTTTTAAATTATGACTTATCTTTGATAATAATTGAAACGGTATTATTTTTAGCAACATTTATTCCATTTAGAAATTATGTGATTCCCAAATATATCTATATTTTCCAGAATATGCATGATTTTCGAAAAACACAGTTTAGATATTTGGAAATAAGCGTATATTTTAACTTCTTTACACTATTTATTCTTCATATAATTTTTCTATGCAGCGAAAGAAATTTACTGCAAATTGTTGTGTTGGCTATATTTCTTGCATCCAACTACTTATTCTATTCCATTGTTTATGAAGTAATAAATAGTTCGGTTAAAATTAATGAGTTGGAGAAAAAAGTTTCAGATGACGCATTAACAGGTCTTGGAAACAGGGTACAAATGATGAGACATATCCGTATTTTAATAGAAGAAAATCAGGTTTTTTCTATTATGTTCTTTGACTTAGACAGATTTAAGCTTATTAACGACCAATACGGTCATGATGTTGGTGACAGGTATCTGATACATTTTGGGAAAGTGTGTTCTGATGAGCTGAAAGATAATGGAAAGCTTTATAGATATGGCGGCGATGAGTTTGTTGCAATATATTATGGCGTTTTAACTGAAGAAATTGCTGATACAATAGCCCAATGTAAAAATTGGGATAAGGATGCTCCTTGCGAGTTTAATCAGGTAAGTGCAGGTTTTGTTGTGTGTAAGCCGCCATATGCCGTTAAAGATCCGTCCATTTTATTAAAACAAGCTGATGACATAATGTATAGGAATAAATTAAATAAGAAAATGAGATACAAGGAGAAAAAATAAAAATTTATTTGTGTGATTTCTGTGTAAATAAAAAATATGATTTATTGAACATTTATGAGTATAACATTTTCTAGAAACAACGTAAACATAGATTTATAATGAAATTATGCCAAAAAAGTCAGCAATTGCTGGCTTTTTTGTTTCTCGAAATCGACACAATATTTGGAAAGAAAAAAGAATAAGAATTATCAACATATGATGCTGAGAAGAAGTTCAATGACAAAGAGATTTTTATATGGAAAAAATGATAAGATGTTTTTGTAAATGATTAAATTCATTGTTTTTTAATATGATAACCTCTTTTGGGGCAAACTGGACTATAGTCAATAAAAAAGACACGATTTTTAAATATATTTTCCGGGAACGGCTAGATTCCTTGCCGATCCCAGAATGTTGCTTCCATTTCGTTTGGTGTCAGATAGCCTAAAGAACCATGTGGTCTGCGAGAGTTATAGAAGCCTTCGATATATTGGAAGACAGAGTGGTATAGGTCACGATAGGTACGGAAATTACGCCTGTTGGTTTCTTCTTTTTTGAGATATTTGAAGAAACTTTCGCAGCAGGCGTTATCAAAAGGATATCCCTTTTTCGAGAAGGACTGGATAACATTCAGTTCATCAAGCAGTTTTCGAAATGCAAAGGCTGTGTACTGTGATCCTCTATCAGAGTGAAACATCAGTCCAGCTGGACAGTTTCTGGAATAATATGCTTTCTGAAAGGTCTGGATGACCAGATCTGCATTGGGTTTGGATGATATATTCCAGGAGATAATCTTTCTGGAAAAAAGATCCATAATGATACAAAGATAATACCACTTACCTCCGGCTTTGAGATACGTAAAATCACTTGTCCAGACCAAGTTGGGAGCTTTTTGATGAAAGTCTTGATGCAGGTGATCAGCATAACAACCAGACGACTCTTTTGGGCGAGAAATGGATTTTGGTTTTATTGTGGACATAGGTGGAAGCTACATGGAACGCATCAGGCGGTACACTCGACCGACGCTGATACAAATGCCATAGTCACGACCTAAGATATATGCGATTTTATAAGCACCGATGCGTTTATCGTAGTCAGCGTAAATGTGCAGAATCATTTGTTTGATGTTCTGATTCTCAATGGTTCTGGAAGAAGGCAGAGAATAAAAATGTTTGTAATAAGTGCTGCGGTTTACGTTGAGTACACGGCAGAGGGTTTTGATATTGTGCTGGAATCGAAGCTTATAAACTGCACTTAATCTTTGTTTGAGTGTGGCGTGAAGATGGCAATCGCTTTTTTTAGGATGAGGTTTTCTTCTTCAAGCTGCGCATTTCTTTTCTGGAGTTCCTGAATCTGTTTCGCAGTCAGAATTTCACCATTAGATGTTTCAACAGTGGAGTATTGCTTGATCCAGCGAGTGAGAGCAGTCTGAGAAACTCCGTATTCTTTACAAAGGGCAGTTTGTGTTTTGCCACCAGATTGATATAGATTTACGAGTGTTCTTTTGAAGTCTTCGTCATAGCGAATACCTTTGCTGTTTGTTGACATGTAAATACCTCCTTTTGGTGTCTACTTTATTGTAATAGATAGTTACTTTATGTGTCCACTTTTTTAATATAGATCCATGGGGTGTATTGGAATAGAGAAAAAGGGGTGTGGGAGAAAATGGGATGAGGTGGAGCAAAGGAAAGTGGAGAATGGGAAGAAGGGGAGGTATTGGAGTTAATAAAAATGGAAAACGAGAGGAATGGGATATGGAGAGGAGAAAAAGGGAGAGCTTCGTCCAAATGAAAAAAGCCGGAATCTTTTGTTTCGAAGATTTCGGCTTTTTTCTATTACGGAAGTTTAAAAACGAATCAAGGCAGTTTATTCCCAGCGGCGGCATAGAGCTCGTACCATTCTTCCCTTGTGAGGGTGATTTCCGCCCCTTTGACGATGCCGGGGATACGGGCGGCATTGGTTGTACCTACAACCACCTGCATGTTGGCAGGATGGCGCAGAAGCCATGCTACGGCTATGCCGTTTTCTGTGGTGTCGTATTTTTTCGCTAGACGAGTCAGGACAGCGTTCAGTTGGGCATAATCGGGATTGCCGATGAATGTGCCTTCGAATACACCATACTGGAAAGGACTATAACACTGGATGGTAATATGGTTCTGGCGGCAGTAATCCAATACGTTTGCATCACGGGAAATGCCGTGGCTGTCTGTGGTGTTCAGATAAGCAGGTGCATCCAGCAGAAGGGTGTGCGCCAGAGAAAATTGCAGCTGATTGATTTCCAGTGGTTGTTTGACGCAGGTTTTCAGCAGTTCTATCTGGCTGGGGGTATGGTTGCTGACACCGAAATGAAGAACTTTTCCTTGGGATTCCAGTTGGTCAAAGGCTTCTGCCACTTCTTCCGGTTCCATGAGCAAATCGGGACGGTGAAGGAGCAAATAATCCAGACGGTCTGTTTGCAGGCGGCGCAGACTGGTTTCTACGCTGCGGATGATATGCGCTTTGGAAAAGTCATAGCAGGTAAATGCACCAGGGCGAATGCCGCATTTGCTCTGGAGAATAAGTTTATCCCGCATGCCGGGCATTTGGTGCAGGGCTTCCCCGAAAATGGTTTCACAGGTGCCGCCGCCGTAAATATCCGCGTGATCCCAGAAGTTGACACCGGATTCCAGTTGTTTTTCTATGAGGTTTTGCAGGGATTTTGTATCCAGATTGCCGATGCGCATACATCCCTGGATGATGGCAGGAACGTTGCGATTGCCGATGGTGACTTGTTTCATATAGAAACCTCCTTTGTGTTTCGTATGCTGTTAAATCCATGATACTTCTATGGTGGGGGAAGTCAAGGTGATTTTTAGAAAACAATAACAGCAACTTGCTGGTAAGAAAACATACGAAATAAAATCCTCGTAAAACAAAGAAAGCTGAAACCTTTAAGATAAGAATTTCAGCTTTCTTTGTTTTCTTATGAAAATGTCCTTAGGTTCTTTTTTCTATTATAATGCCTGGTCGGATTCGCTGGGGATATATCGCAGGATGGATTCCACTGGGCAGTCCAGGATGCGGCAAAGATCATTGATGGTTTTGGTGGAAATATCTTTATTGTGTTTCAAGCGATGAAGGGTACTATGAGACAGGTGGTGTTTGGTGGTGAGTGTATACCAATTTTCGTCGGAGTTTTCTAATGTTTGCCAAAAAGGCGCGTAGTCAATCAAACATGTCACTTATTTATGCGGGTTAGGCAGATTTTTCTGGTGGTGAGTGTTGTGACGATGGTATGCGGCTGTAGTGGAGGGAATGCAGATGGGCAGATGCGCAGGGAGCTTATGGAGAAGGCAGAGGAGTATCAACAAGAGAAGATCTATATAAAAGGACCGGAAGGAACACCCTTTGCTTTTCTGGTGGAGCGGGGCAATGGAACGGGGGAAGTGGTGCGAAAAGACATAGGGGGATGCGGTGAGAGTCAGATAAAACAGGAAATTGACAAGAAGATGCTGGATGCAGTTTTGAGGGAAAATGGGGAGAAAAAAGAAAAATCACAAAAAAATGAAAAAAATTGAAAAAAGTAGTTGACAGATGAAAAGATACCTGATAGAATAATCAAGCACTCGCAAGAGAGCAGAAAAAAATCGAATATCTGAAGGGTGAGAAAAGCCTGTTTTTCAATAAAAATTGAAAAATCAGAAAAAAGTACTTAGAAAAGTACTTGACAAGAAAAAAGAAATCTGGTAAGATATTCAAGCGTCATCGAAAAGATGGCGAAAATAAAATATCGGGTTTGAGAATAAATGGTCAGAAATGACCGAAAAGTTCTTAAAAAAGTACTTGACAAAATAAAACAAACCTGATAAACTAAATGAGCTGACACCGAAGCGGTGTGAGCAACAAAAAGACTGATCCTTGAAAACTAAACAGCAGAAATAAACTTACAACCTATAGTCAATTCGGTCAGTGAGTTTCGAACCGTTTATGGAGCGACCGACCTAACACTGCAAAGTGTCAGAGGGAGCGAAATGGTGAGAAACGAACGGTTTTTCGCAAAGCGAAAAAAGACGACAACTGACAAAAATAATGACAAGAGTTTGCCGGTTTCGAAAAAAACCGGAGGATAGCCAGATTAACTGGCTAGGCATTAAACTTTAATATAAGAGTTTGATCCTGGCTCAGGATGAACGCTGGCGGCGTGCTTAACACATGCAAGTCGAACGAAGATATTTAAAAT
>NZ_JADCKK010000098.1:0-5706 GCF_014982935.1 Anaerotignum lactatifermentans
ATCGTTTCTACCACCAGTTGCTTGAATTCTGGTGTATATCGTTTATTTGGTACTCCTTTTGGCATAAAAATCACCCCACTTGTTATTCAGTATATCATACTGTCTAACAAATGGGGTGCAGTTCATCATGACAAAGGATTTTGGCTTTCTTATTTTATTAAGATTTTATTTGTTATGTTTTCTTATGAAGACAGCCGTCGCAATTCCCCTTAAGAAATCAATAAAATAAAAAACAATGTTTTCTTAAGGGGAAGTTGCTTTGGGAATCTTCTTTTTGGAGATTCCCAATTTTTTTTGTGATTTTTCATCATGTTTGGCAGCAACAAAGCAGAACAGCCCAGATAAAATCATAATCAAAATAAGAAAGCTGGAATCCTCTCTATCATAAGGATTTCAGCTTTTTTGTTTTCTGATGAAGATGCCCATCCTTTTGTCATTACCACTTCTCCCATTCCTCGGGTTTCCTCCTTGCGGATAGGAAAATCTATGGTATTATAAAAATAAGATTTCCTGTCATTTTCAGAAAATTCGATTCTTGTTCTTTTAGGCACATTGGAAACAGAAAAGAAAGGGGATGCGTCCTATGGCAAATATCTCTAGTGCATCAGGCACCATACATTTAACGGGAAGATGGACAAAGGCAGCGGTGGAAGCACTGCTTCCAGTACTGGACGCCTGGAAATTTTACGGAGAATACGGTCTGCAATGGTACGATACCCCAAGCTTACAGGAGCGTACGGTGGATTTTTCCGGATGCGGACGATGGTCATTTTCGGAAACACTGGATTCCTTCCATGATTGGACTTGTGGACTGCTAAAAGAAAAGCCCCAACGGAACGGACAGCCCATCTGTGCCTTAACGGAAGAAGCATATCAAAAGTTTTTGCAGATCATGGCGGAAAGAGACCTGAAACTCACCTTTGATTTTGAAGACAAAGAAGGAGGCGTCGGTTTCCGTGTCCACTGCGTCTGCAAACTTTCCAGCGACGGGGAAAAACTGCACTGCAAACAGACCCGTTTTGAAAGCATCCGAGCCACATCGGCGGATATGGAAACAGCCATCGACTTTTTCGCCCAATTTCTCACCCATGCGGATCGGGAAAAATTGCAGGAATGGATCGAAGACCATATTGATTTTTTAGACCTGTTCCGCACCTACGCACTGTATGAATACGACCAATTCATCTATGATTTTCTGGAATATATGGATGACCCTTTCCCAGATTTCTGTCGGGAATTTTCTCCAGATACGCCAGCATGGAAGTCCCTTTGTGAAGATTACGAAGACATCGTCGGAAACCTGCCGGAAGATGGGGATTGATTGAGAAATGGCTGTGTCCTTGACATAGCCTCTCATAAAGACAACAGCAAACACAAAAGACCGAACTTCCTCAAAAGGAAATCCGGTCTTTTTCTATATCATTTACTGATCTAAAATTTTGCCGTCTGTGGAAATGGTCACCACCTGCCAAGGAATGAATTTTCCGCTGGCCTGCAATGCTTTTTTCGCTGCCAGTTCCATGCCGCCGCAGCAAGGTACTTCCATACGGACGATGGTCACGCTCTGGATGTCGTTCTGCTTGATGATTTCTGTGAGTTTTTCGCTGTAATCCACCATGTCCAGTTTGGGGCAGCCCACCAGTGTGATTTTGCCTTTCATAAATTCCTCATGGAAATTGCCATAAGCATATGCGGTACAGTCTGCCGCAATGAGGAGCTTCGCACCGTCAAAGTAAGGGGCTTTGATAGGTGCCAGTTTGATTTGCACAGGCCACTGACGCAGTCTGGAAGGCACCGCAACAGGAGTTGCTTCTTCTTCTCTTTTTGCTGCCATTTTTTCCTGCACTTCCAGCAGTTTGCTCTGGCTGCCGGGGCAAGCACAGGGAGATTTCCCTTTTTTCGCCATATTTGCCTGAACAGCCCCTTCGTCATAAGCTGCCGCTTCCCGTTCCACAAATGTGATGGCACCTGTGGGACATACGGGCAGGCAGTCCCCCAGACCGTCACAGTAGTCATCTCTGAGCAGTGTGGCTTTGCCGTCTACCATACCAATGGCACCTTCGTGGCAAGCGTTTGCACACAGACCACAGCCATTACATTTTTCTTTATCAATCTCTATAATTCTACGAATCATGTGGTTTCCTCCTCGTTTTTCCGTCCTTGTTTTTCTGATAACAGTATGCTATACTGCGGGAAAATAGTATGTTGTTTTTCCAACAAAAAGGAGGGGCTTTCTCTATGGAACCATCAAAATTGGCATCTCTGCCCTTTTTTCAGGGCATTTCTCCCGAAGATATGACGAAGCTTTTAGAGGAACTGGATGCAAGAGAAGTTTTTTATGAAAAAGGCAGTTTTCTGGTACACACCGGGGATAAAATCACGGCGGCAGGACTCGTCCTTTCCGGGGAAGTTCATATCCTGCGAGAGGATTTCTGGGGCAGCCGGGCATTGGTGGCGCAAATCCCGTCGGGGGCATTTTTCGGGGAAACCTATGCCCTTTTGGATACGGCGGCGGAAGTAAGCGTATTGGCTGCCGCAGACACAACGGTGTTATACCTTTCCCTGAACCGGATACTGGCACCCACCGGGCAGACCAATCCCCTTTTTGCCCTCCTCTCCCGCCGTCTGCTGCAAATCTTTGCCGGACGGAATTTGACACTGACGCGGAAAATTGCTCACGTCACCTGCCGCAGCACAAGGGAAAAACTCCTGTCCTTTCTGTCCTCCTGCGCACAGGATTCCGGCAGCGCTGTTTTTTCCATTCCCTTTGACCGGCAGCAATTGGCGGATTATCTGGCGGTGGAGCGCAGCGCCATGTCGGCGGAACTGAGCCGCATGAAAAAGGACGGGCTGCTGGATTACCACAAAAACCATTTCCGGCTTTTCACAAAATGAATGATTACAGCAATATTTCAAATTTCTTAAACTTCCCTGAAAAATCCGTTTTTCTTTTCAAACCATGGTATAATAAGGACGAAAACATCAAGACGAAAAATATGAAAGGAGTCTTACAAAATGAAAAAGAAACTGACCATTGTGCTCAGCTGCGCCCTGGCTGCGACACTGCTGTTTGGCTGTACATCCAAAGAACCCACAACGACAGAAGGTGAAACACAGCAGCAGGAAACAACCACAGAAACAACTGCCGCTGACGGTGAACTGACTGCGGAACAGTTCCAGACACTCTATGACGGCGCATTTGCCATCTACAAGCAGATTGTACTGGAAGGCTTTGAAATGAGCACCACAGACATCATCGACGTGGACGGTTACACCTACAACCGCGTCACAGACGAACGTTTCCCCGATATGGAAGCATTCCGCACCTATCTGGGACAGTACTTCACACAGAACATGATGGACACTGACATCTTTGCTGAAAACAACATCCGTTTCACAGAAGGCAAAGGCGGCGGTCTGTATGTACTGGACGGCGCAAGAGGCACAAACATCTTCTATGCAGGCTATGTCATGGGGGAACCTGTGAAAACAGAAACAGGCATGTCCGTAACAGCTACTGCATACTACACCAAAGACGGCAATCCTTACGAAGGGGAAACATTCACAGAAGCCCCTGCAGACCCTTCCCAGTACGAAACAACAGATTACACATTCAATCTGGTACAGGAAGACGGACAGTGGAAATTTGATACCTTCCATCTGTTCTACTAAGTTGCAAAAACGCCGACCTATCTTCGGCAAGCCTTAACAGACAAAAACAGCTGAAATCTCTTGTATTTTCAAGGATTTCAGCTGTTTTATTTTGGGCTATTTTCGTTCCATTTAGAAATTGAGAGAGAAAATGGTGTTTTCCAAAAGCGGCTTTTTCTGAAAATGCCCAATGGAAAACTGTTTTTCGTTATTTTTAAAGTCCCATAGAAACCAGCGGGATAAAGATGAACAGTGTCAAAATGGGAATGAGGATCTGTGTCACAGCAATATCGAAGTAAGCTTCTTTATGGGTCAGTTTGCAGATGCCCAGCAGTGTGATCTGTGCGCCCTGATGAGGCAGGGTATCCAGTGTACCTGCGGCAATGGCGCCGATACGATGGACAGCTTCCAGACTGACACCCATGCTTTTATAGGTATCTGTCAGCGCTGCAAAGGCAACGCCCATACCGCCGGAAGCAGAACCGCATACGCCTGCGCAGATGGCAATGGTCACCGCAACGAATACCAAGGGGGAGATAGACAGATTTTGCAGGTTATTGATGAGGTATGTAAAACCTTCTGTCTGTTCCACTACGCCGCCAAAACCAACGACGATGGCTGTATTCAAAATGGCTGTGCCGGAGTCGGCAGTGCCTTTGTTAAAGACTTCAATCCAATGGGAAACATCTGCCACTCTCCGAAACATAAGCACCACTGCCAGAATGATGCCTACGGTTACGGATGTTTCCACAGGCAGTTTCACCACATTGAAGCAGATGATGATGGCTGCAATGGGAATCAGCGCAATGATGGGATGGGGCAGGTTTTCGGATGTTCTTTCTTCCAGTTCCTCCGGGGCAAGCTGCATTTTCAGGCTATCGTCAAAGAACAGTTTGCCTTTTTTGGTGAAACTGCGGGCGCGCCATTCCAGCCAGACAAAGATCATGAGGAATTCCGCCGCTGTGGCAATGAGGGAGGGAATGAGCGCAGCAGTGGCAGGTGTGCCCAGACTTTTCATGGCAATGGTATTCTGTATGGAAGGCGAGCCCGGCGCTGTCATAGACCAAGTCCAGCAGCCTGCGGAAATGGCAGCAGGAATGAGCCGCCGGGTCAAATTGGCACGTTTGAACATTTGCAGGGCAATGGGATAGACCACGAAGAATACCACGAAGCCGCTGACGCCGCCGAAGGTCAGCAGACCAGTGATGCACATGATCATAGGCGCTACAAAGTGGTTATGGGACAGACGCCCCATGGCAAGGGCAATGGATTCCGCTGCCCCTGTAAACTGATAAACTGCCCCGAACAATGCCCCTACGAAGAAAATCAGGAAATATTGGGTGATATAGCCTGATGTGGCAGGCATGAAGTCATTGAGCAGGGTATCCAGCACAGGCATTCCCGACAGCACAATGACGAATATGGTCACCAGCGGTGCCAGAATCAGGGCGCTCATCTGACGGAATGCCAGCACACCGAACAGCACAATGGCAATGACCAGCACCAATACGCTAAAATTCATTTGTCCTCCTCCTTCCCCATTTCACACAACAGCATCAACGGAATACGGGTTTCTGTTTTTCCAGAAACGCATGCATACCCACTTCTTTATCCTCTGTGGCAAAGCACAGACCTGCCAGGTCTTTTTCCACTTCCAGACCATTCATCAAATCCATGTCTGCCCCTTTGTTGATGGACAGTTTTGCATATTTGATGGCAACAGGAGATACTTTCAGGATATCTGCCATAAGGGCTTTTGCCGCATCCAGCAGTTCTTCCGCAGGGACAACTTTATTGACCAGACCATAGGACAGAGCTGTCTGGGCGTCGATGTGTTTGCCTGTGTAAATCATTTCTTTTGCCAGACCTGCACCAATCAGGACCACCGGCTTAGCCGGTGGTTTGCTCTGCCCCTAGAAGGGGCTCTCACCAGCTGCGCTTGCAAGCGCATTGAAAGTCCGCCAAGTGCTCTACTTTCTCAACTGCCGCCCTTGGCGGCTATTTTTATTTGTTCCCTTTTACTTTTTCACCCGTGAACGGGTCAATGTACTCACT
>NZ_JADCKK010000099.1:0-5433 GCF_014982935.1 Anaerotignum lactatifermentans
TCCGCAAGCCTTTAAAAAGGCTTGACCTAAACTTGATTGCCGCAAAATTTCATTTTGCGGAAGTCTTGCTTATTAACCGAAAAATGAAACTTTTCCTTGCGCAAAACCTGTTTTGCGCCCAAAGGGTGTCAAGGGGCGGTGCTCCTTGCAGGGGATTGGGGACAGGGTCCCCAAGGTCTTTCTTATTTCAGTTTCATCCAGTTGGAAATAACGATCTTCTGTACTTCTGCGGTACCTTCGTAGATTTCTGTAATCTTCGCGTCACGCATCATTCTTTCGATCGGGTAATCTCTTGTGTAGCCGTAACCACCGAAGAGCTGTACGCATCTTCTTGTTACATCGCTTGCTGTTGCACCAGCCAGGTATTTTGCCATAGCTGCCAGGTGGCTGTATGCGCCGTGTGCGTCTTTTGTGCATGCTGCTTCGTATACCAGCAGTTTCACTGCTTCTACTTTTGCTGCCATGTCAGCCAGTTCGAACTGTGTGTTCTGCATCTGACCGATTTTTTTGCCGAACTGTTTTCTTTCCATTACGTATTTTACGCATTCGTCGATGGCGCCTTCTGCCAGACCCAGAGCCTGAGAAGCTACACCAATACGGCCGCCGTCCAGTGTCTGCATTGCGATCTTGAAGCCCTGACCTTCTTTGCCCAGCAGGTTTTCTTTAGGGATTCTGCAGTTTTCGAAGATCAGTTCGCATGTTGCGCTACCACGGATACCCATTTTTCTTTCTTTTTTACCGATGGAGAAGCCGGGTGTGTCTTTTTCTACGATAAATGCGGAGATACCTCTTGTACCTTTGGATTTATCTGTCATTGCGATGATTACATATGTATCAGCATAGCCAGCGTTTGTGATGAACACTTTTGTGCCGTTCAGTACATATTCGTCACCATCCAGAACAGCTGTTGTCTGCTGCATGGAAGCGTCTGTACCTGCGCTGGGTTCTGTCAGACCGAAAGCACCCAGTTTTTCACCTTTTGCCAGGGGTACCAGGTATTTCTGTTTCTGTTCTTCTGTACCAAACATGTAGATGGGGCCTGCACACAGGGATGTGTGTGCGGAAACGATGATTGCTGTTGTGCCGCATACCTTAGCCAGTTCTTCTACTGCCATGGAATATGTCAGGTAGCTGCCGCCTGCACCGCCGTATTCCTTGGGGAAAGGAATGCCCAGGAAGCCGTATCTTGCCAGTTTCTTAACGGTTTCCACGGGGAATCTTTCTTCTTCGTCCAGTTCTTCCGCCAAAGGTTTTACTTCTGTTTCAGCAAATTTTTTGTACAGGTCTCTCAACAGTACTTGTTCCTTTGAATAGCCAAACTCCATAATTTGTTTCCTCCTTAAAAATCGGCAATAATTTTGTTATTATTCTAACAAATAACTATATGAGCAAAAACCGTGCCAACGATAATTTCCCATTGTTTTCACACTTTTTTTGGAAAATTCGCTGGTTTTTTGTCAGAATAAATGTTAGAATACTTGTAACTTTTTGTATTATAACACTTTTTCTAACAAAATGAAAGGGGTATTTGCCCATGAAATTGACAAAAGAGCTGTTTTTTTCTTCCAATTTGATACATCAGATCCTGGACAACACCAACGGAGGCATAAATGTGGTGGATACAGACGGGATTTTAGTATATGTCAACAATGTTTCAGCCAATTATCTGAACCAAAAGCGGGAAAATATGATCGGAAAACACATTTCCCAATTTTATCCTGCCGCCGTTCTTCTAACAGTGTTAGAAAATCATCGTCCCATTCTGGATAAAAAAATCCATCTGGTGCCCCCCAATAAATATGTTGTAAATTCCTATCCTATTTTTATGGACGGGGAATTCATGGGCGCTTATTCCATTTTCCAGGACATTCAGGAGATTGACCAGCTCAACAGCAAAATCAAACATCTGGAAATGCAGGTGAGCCTGACAAAGCCCGAAGCCGATTTCCAGCACGTTGTCCACATGGGCACCATGCAGAACATCTACAAGCAGGCAAAAAAAATCGTTGGCTCTCTGGGGGGTCCTCGTCACTCCATCATCACAGGGGAGTCCGGCACCGGCAAAACCATGCTGGCAAACCTCATTTATAACTATGCCAAACAGATTGGCGTTATCGGCAAAAACGCGCCTTTTATCGAAATCAACTGCGCCCAGTTCACCAACCCAGACATTGCAGCCATGGAAATTTTCGGCTCCGTGGAAGGTGCTTACACCGGTTCCAAAAAGAAAAAGGGGCTGTTCGAGCAGGCAAACGGCGGCATCCTCTTTCTGGATGAAGCCCACACCATCGAAAATTATCAAAACCTACTATTAAAAGCCATTGAGTCCGGCAAAATCCGCCGCATTGGTGACACCAAGGAAATCGACATCAACGTCATTGTCATTGCCGCTTCCACCAAAAACCTCCACGAAGTATTTCTGCCGGAGCTGTACCAAAGACTTGCTCAGTATGAAATGCACCTGCCTGCTTTGCGGGAGCGTTCTCTTGCGGAAAAAGAAAATCTCTTCCGCCATTTTGTCATGCGGTATGAAAACGCCGTTTGGGAAGCCAGACATATCCGCTACCACGTGATTTTCACGCCGGAAGCGAAACATGCCATCCTCAACGCCGTTTACCCCAGAAACATTCGTCAGATGCGTGACGTCATCAATTACAGCATCGATGCTTCCTCTCCTCTGATTGAGGACATTGGTGAAAAAACGGAAATCACCACAGTGGTGGATATGGAACACATTCCCTTTGAAGCCGCAGAACAACCGGAAACAGCGGAAAACAGCGAACCTGCCGCACCGGATGACAAAATCACCGACCAGATTGCTCAGTTTATCCAAGAACAGAACGCCAGCGGTCTTGGTCCCCGAAAAATTGCCCGTCAGTTGGAAGCCATGGGATTTCCCATTCCTTATTATAAAGTGGCTTATTTCCTGAAAAAAAATCCCTCTGCCAAAGAGGCAGAAACTGCGAGGAAACCATCCCTCATTTAAGGTAAACTGAAATTGTCATTGACAAAGACAAATAAGGAGGAAACCACATGGACTGGATAGACAAATGGAATGAAGCCCTGGAAATGCTGGAAAAAAGCCTGACTGCGGAAATTTCTCTGGATGACATTGCCAGAACCGCCTGCTGTACAACCTTCCATTTTCAGCGTATGTTTTCCTATCTGGCAGATATGCCCCTTTCGGAATATATCCGCCGCCGGAAAATGACAAAAGCCGCCTTTGATTTGCAGAGGGGTGCAAAAGTCATTGATGTGGCGCTGAAATATGGATACCGCTCCCCAACGGCGTTCACACGGGCATTTCAGAGCATCCACGGCATCACCCCATCCCAAGCCAAGGCAAAAGGCGCGCCCCTGAAGGCTTTCCCGCCCATTCGGTTTCAAATGACCGTCAAAGGAGTGACTGCATTGGATTATCGTATGGAAGCAAAAGGTCCCCTGCGCATTGCGGGGATTTACACACTATTGGAAAAAGACATGGAGAAAAATTTCCAGACTGTACCTGCTTTCTGGCAAAAAGCTGCGGCAGACAATATCCTGCCGAAGCTGACAAGCATCATGGAAATGCCTGCAGTGCTGGGAATTTCCGCCTGTCAGGAAGAAGAATGGAAATACTGGATTGGCGTCTGCACTTCTAAAGAAGCAGAAGCGCCCCTGGAAATTCTGGAACTGCCTGCTGCCACATGGGCAATCTTCTCCGGCACAGGTCCTATGCCAAAGGCGTGTCAGGAATTGGAGAAACGGATTTTCACGGAATGGCTCCCCAATTCCGGCTATGAATACGGCAAAGGAGCGGACATAGAGGTCTACTATAACGCAGACCCTGCGGATTCTGTATTTGAAATCTGGATTCCCGTTGTGAAAAAAGCAGAACATATTTAAGGAAGCAAAAGGCATGCACCTGTTTTGTCAAATCAAGGCGCATGCCTTCCGTTTTTGTTGGCTCTGGAAGGATTTTCCCGTTTTTTCTGGACTTTTTCAGCCTTTGCGTGATATAGTATCATAGAAAAACGGGATAGAACCCAACTTTTGTGGGAAAACTATCTTTGGAAAAGGGAGATTTTGCAATGGAACTGCACGCCATAGAATATGAAGGCATTCCAATTGAATACGAACTCATCCGCAAAGACGTGAAGTATATCAACCTGCGGGTAAATAAACATGGACAGGTGGTCGTGTCCGCCGCCAAACGCGTACCTTTTTCCGTCATTGAAGAATTTGTCCAGTCTAAAGCCCTCTGGATCATCAACCATCTGGCAGAAGTGGAAAAAATCCGCATGGCACAGCCCTCCGGCGCCATGTATGACGGCAAGACATTGTATTATCTGGGAGAACCCTATACCCTCCACATCGCTCAGGGACTGCGTCAGATTCAGCGTTCCGATAACATCATTTATATGTCTACTTTCCAGACGGATTCTGTTGGACTGCGGTCTGAATATCTGGAATGGCTTCGGGAACAGGCAACTGGGACATTTGCGAAACTTCTGGACGAAATCCACCCCAAAGTGAAAGACTATGGCATCCCCTATCCCAAAATTCAGGTGCGGAACATGCGGAGCATCTGGGGCAGCTGTACCGTGGAAACCCAAAGTATCCGCCTGAATCTCCAGCTGATGAAGGCAGACCCGGATTGTATCCGTCAGGTCATTTATCATGAATTGGCGCATTTCCGCTTTGCCGACCATAGCAGACGGTTCTATGCCCTGCTGACAGAATGGATGCCCAACTGGAAGGAGTGCAAAGAACGTCTGGAAACCATGTACAAAGATGGTGTGTAAAAATCCATACTATTTTCCGAAAAAATATTGACAAAGTCATCTATTCATGGTATATTACCAGTTGAAGTTGATATTGACGCGGAGTAGAGCAGTCCGGTAGCTCGTCGGGCTCATAACCCGGAGGTCGCAGGTTCAAATCCTGTCTCCGCAATTCTAGGAAAAGCATCATGCAAAAGCATGGTGTTTTTTTGTTTCAAGACTGCGACCGACGGGTTCCCGGGGCTTTGGGTGCGACCGCTGCCGGGGGCAGATAAAGGGAGCAGCCAAAGGCGAAGAAACAGGGAGTCTGCCGACCGACTTACAGGAGGGAGAGCAGACGACCATGTAAGAAAGGAAATCTCTTTTCCCTTGGAAAAGACCGAAAAAGCCGTCTGCATCATCTCCCTCGTTACACAAAGTGCAAGGTCGGAAGCTGATAAGCGCAGACGGCTTTTTCTGATGAGGTGGGCTTTCGCAGGTTCAAATCCTGTCTCCGCAATTCTAGGAAAAGCATCATGCAAAAGCATGGTGTTTTTTTATTTTAAGACTGCGACCGACGGGTTCCCGGGGCTTTGGGTGCGACCGCTGCCGGGGGCAGATAAAGGGAGCAGCCAAAGGCGAAGAAACAGGGAGTCTGCCGACCGACTTACAGGAGGGAGAGCAGACGACC